>JBDUBZ010000001.1:0-45003 GCA_040003745.1 Terriglobia bacterium | reverse complement strand
GCCGATGCATTTGAGCCATTCCATCCCGATCGTGCGGCTTCGCGCATCCTGGGGATGGGCGATATTGTCAGTTTCGTCGAGAAAGCGCAGGAAGCATTCGACTCCAAACAGCAGGAGGAGATGCAGCGCAAGCTGATCGACAATGAGTTTACGCTGGAAGATTTTCGCGATCAGCTGAAGTCGCTGCGTAAGCTCGGTTCGCTCGATTCCATTCTGAAGATGATGCCGAAGGTCGGCATCATGAAAGAGCTGCAGAACGCGCAGCCGGACGAAAAAGAACTGACCCGCATTGTGGCGATTATCGATTCGATGACGCCGCGCGAGCGCGATAACCATATGATTATTAACGGAAGCCGGCGGCGGCGCATTGCGCGCGGCAGCGGAACTTCCGTGCAGGATGTTAACAGTCTGCTCAAACAATACGGGCAGGCGCGCAAAATGATGAAGAGCCTTTCCGGCAACCTGGGCTTCCTTGGCAAAAAAATGGGGAAGATGGGCGGTCTGGGCAAGCTCGGATTACCAGGCTTTTAGAACCGGATTTTAGACAAGGTTGAAGGAACACATAAGAAATGCTGATGATCAGACTGGCCCGTTTCGGAGCCAAAAAGAAGCCGTTTTACCGCATCGTGGTGATTGAGAAAGAGCGCGCCCGCGACAGCCGCAATATCGAAGTGGTGGGACATTTCAATCCGCTCACGGAACCGGCGAAGGTGAAGCTCGAACACGAGCGCATCGATCACTGGATCAAGAACGGCGCGCAGATGTCCGACACGGTGGCGCGGCTGGTGAAGAAGAATCCTCCCGTACCCGCGGTTGCCTGATCAGGCGGCGTACGGGATGTGCCCGGTGGTTTTTACCGGTAGACGCTGGTTACATTCATGAAACAACTAATTGAAGACATTGCGAAGGCGCTGGTCGACCAGCCGGGCGACGTGGTGGTCAGTTCCATTGAGGGCGAGCAGATCACGGTGCTCGAGCTGAAGGTCGCGCCGGGCGATCTCGGTAAAGTCATCGGGAAGCAGGGCCGGACCGCACGTTCCATCCGCACCATTCTCGGCGCCGCCGGCATGAAGCTGCATCGCCGCTTTACGCTGGAAATTCTTGAATAACGACGCCGCACCGGGCGGGTTGGTTGTTCCTGAATGGGTGACCATCGCCGTTCTGGGACGCGCGCGGGGCAACAAGGGCGAAGTGACCGCGCATTCTCTTTCGAGTAAGCCGGATCGGTTTCCCGGTCTGAAACTCGTCCAGTTGTTTGGGGAAACCGGAGATGGCAGGCCTTTTGAGATCGAGAGCGTCTGGGACCACCAGGGTACGCTCATTTTCAAATTTAAGGGCGTCGATTCCATCGACGACGCGGAAAAACTGCGCGGTCTCGAAGTGCGCGTGCCCGGCAGGGAGCGGGTGGCGCTCGATCCGGGCGAATACTTCCATTCGGACCTGGTGGGCTGCAGAGTGCTCGATGCCGTGTCGGATCGCGAAATCGGTGTGGTAACGGGCTTCGACGATTACGGCGGGCCTTCTATGCTCGAAATCGATGACGGCCGCCTGCTGATTCCTTTTGTCAAAGCGATCTGTACGGATATTCGCCCGGCCGAGCGCCTGATCCGTGTGGCGCTGCCCGAAGGCCTCGAGACTCTCACGCAGGAATGAAGTTTCACCTGCTCACCATATTCCCCGAGTTCTTCACCGGGCCGTTTCAGCATGGCGTGGTGGCGCGGGGCGCGCAGACCGGAATTCTCTCGATCGCCATCCACGATCTTCGCAACTGGACGCACGACGTGCATCGCACGGTGGACGACCGGCCCTTCGGCGGCGGCGAGGGTATGCTGCTCAAGCCCGAGCCCATCTTCAGCGCGGTGGAAAGTATCTGGCCGGAGCGAACTCCCCAGCGCCGGGTGGTTCTGCTCTCCGCGCAGGGCCGCCGCTTCGACCGGCACGTAGCGCGCGAATTTCTCGCCTGCGAAGAACTGCTGCTGATCTGCGGGCGTTACGAAGGCGTGGATGAACGCGTGGCGGAGCATCTGGCAGACGACGAGATCTCCATTGGAGATTTCGTGCTGAGCGGCGGTGAACTGGCCGCGGCCGTTGTGATCGATGCCGTAGCGCGACTTCTGCCGGGGGTGCTGGGAAACAGCGAATCGTCGGTCAACGAATCCTTCGAGGAAGGCATTCTCGACTGCCCGCAATGGACCAGGCCTGCGGATTTCCGGGGATGGAAAGCTCCCGAGATCCTGCTCAGCGGTAATCACGCGGAAATTCGCAAATGGCGGGGGCTGGCCGCTATCGAGAAGACCAAAAAGTGGCGCCCCGACCTTCTGGGCAAATGAACCTCAGCCCCTGCCGCGGCGCGGGCCTTTGGGTTTGGCACGGAGGTGACTCGCACCCGGCGTGTTGCCAGACTTGCCCCCAGCCAGATGGCGGGCATGCCTCCTCTGTGCGGCGATGCGCACGCAAATCCAACCTCCCGCACGCTGTAGACAGAAGAAGTAAACAGGCTGATGGCGAAATAGTAGAGAGGTGGCGCGCTCAAGTTCCGGAAATTCGGAACTACGAGCTCGACGACCTCAAAGACTGTCACAAAAGCAGCGCCCAGATCGAGTCGTAGCATTGTTTTATGTATTTGTAATTACCTAAATAGTGCGACTATGTCATCGTTTATCCGGAGAAGTGAATATTAATTCAGAAAACACGCAATATTCCGTATTTAAGGGATTGACCGGAGTGCCTGGTACCCGTACTATGGTGCAAGTTAGATAGCCAAACTGTGTAACAGATCACAATTCCGATCCGAATTCCAATATTTTTATGGAACCAAAATAAAGTTGCGAGTTTTTCACGTCCGACTATATGTGTACTAAAACATACAATTCTAGTGGAGGAATCGTAATATTTTGAACGTTTCCATGCCCGGTACTAGCCGTCGGTCTCTTGCTTTTTTGGCGCCGGCTGGGGTAGACACGCGGGGCGTTTTTTCCGCCGCGCGCCAGAATTACACCTTATACGATTCGTTGAAATCGAAAATGCAGCGCCTGCGGGGCCGGCTTTATCTGGAAGACGGCGCAATCACTAAAGAACAGCTTTCACGGGACGGGCGCCACATCCTGCCTACGGACGATCAGAGCTGGCATCTGTTGACGCTGGGCAGGGCAGGCGAGGTTCTCGGATGTACTCGCTATCTTCAGCACGGAACCGGAACACGCTTCGACGACCTTTGCGTCAGCCAAAGCTCACTCGCTTTATCCGATGCATGGGGAACCATAACACGGGCCGGGGTGGAAGATGACCTTTGGCTGGCCCGCAGGCGTGGATGCTCGTTTGTAGAAGTAGGCGGCTGGGCGATCGCACCCGAAATTCGCTGCACGGCCGAGTGTCTGCGGAGCGTACTGGTGACGTATGCATGGTCCCGCCTGATCGGCGGAGCCATCGGGCTCAGCACCGCCACGGAGAGAAATGGCTCGGCATCGATCCTGCGCCGGCTGGGCGGCGGTTCGGTGCAGTGGGCTGGCACGGAGATTCCACCCTATTACGACGCCCACTACGACTGTCGGATGCACATGCTTCGCTACGATTCGCGCAAACCGAACCCTCGTTATGAAGATTCGATCGAGTGCATCCGCCGGACGCTCGCGGCAGTTCCGGTGATATGCCCCGAGCGCCCTTCGCGGCGGCGGGTCATCAGCGGGGTTCCCTCTCTCGCGGCAGTGTCCGAAATAGCGCCGGGCGGCATGCGACTGGCGGCCTGAGCAGCTATATTCAAGGACGTGAGCCCCAGCCTTCCCGCCGATACGGATACTCAGCGTCTTTGCGAGGCGCAGACGGCCACGTTTTTCACCACCCAGTCGATTCGCGGAATTCTGCAGCCGCGTTCTCTCGAGGAAGTACAGGAGTGCATGCGTGAGGCGAATCGCAGCGGCACGCCCGTTTATCCCGTGAGCAGTGGCAGGAACTGGGGCTATGGGTCGAGAGTCCCACCTGCCGATGGGTGCGTGCTGCTCGATCTCAGCCGCATCAATCGCATTGTGGAGCTTAACGAGCGGCTGGGCTACGTGACGGTGGAGCCGGGCGTCACGCAGCGGCAGCTTTTTGCGTTCCTGAAAGAGCGCGGCTCGGGGCTGTGGATGGACGCGACGGGTTCGAGCCCGGATTGCAGCCTGATTGGAAACGCAGTGGAGCGCGGGTTCGGCCATACCCCTTACGGCGACCATTTCGCGAACGTCTGCGGCTTGCAGGTGGTTCTTCCCAGTGGCGAGATTGCCGGAACAGGGTTCGCGGGAATGCCTCAGGCGAAGGCGGCGGAGGTGTACCGGTGGGGTTCAGGCCCATCGCTCGACGGACTTTTCTCGCAATCGAATCTGGGCATCGTAATGCGAATGTCGATCTGGCTGATGCCGGCGCCCGAATACTTCCAGGCGTGGTTCTTTCAATCGCCCGAACAGAAAGCGCTTGGAGAGTTCATAGACGCGCTGCGGCCCCTGCGGATGAACGGTACGCTGCGCAGCACGGTTCACATTGCGAACGACTATAAAGTGCTGAATGGCCTGCAGCAGTTTCCCGAAGGCGAAACAACGCCGCTAATGCCGGAGACGATGAAAGGCTACGCGGCGAAGCTGAAGTTCGGGCGATGGAACGGCTCGGGAGCGCTTTACGGCACGCGCGCGCAGGTGGCCGAGGCGAGGCGGATGCTGCGGCGGGCGTTGAAGGGGAAAGTTTCGAAGATTCAGTTTCTGGACGACCGTACGCTCGCGCTGGCTGCCCGGTTTTCGCGCCCGTATCGCTGGGCAACGGGCCTCGATCTTTCGAAGACGCTCGAAATCGTACGGCCTGTCTTTGGGCTTATGAAGGGCGAACCCACCACGGCTATGCTTGGGAGCGCGTACTGGCGCAAGAAGACGCCGGCGCCGGCCGACCCCAATCCCGATCGCGACCGGTGCGGCCTGATCTGGCTCGCGCCCGTGGCTCCGGCGGAAGGCGCAAGCGTTTCCGAACTCGTGGGTATCGCCGAAAGCACGCTGCTGGCGCACGGCTTTGAACCGCTCATTTCGCTCACGATGATCACGGAAAGATCCGTCGCGTGCGTCATCTCCATTGCCTATGACCGCGAGGTGCAAGGTGAAGACGAGCGCGCGATGGCTTGTTATCGCGCCACGGAAGCTGCGCTGGCGGAGCGCGGGTTTTACCCCTATCGGCTCGGCATTCAGTCGATGAATGGCGGCAGCGCATTGCTGCGGACGCTGAAGCGGGCCGTCGATCCCAACAATATCCTCGCGCCGGGGCGCTATCTTCAGGCCAAACCGTAAAATGGGCGTTGTGAAGGTCAATGCTGTGAGGTCAACGGGCTTTGAGTCCCCGGCCGTCGAGTCAATGCCTTTCGACCAGGCAGACCGTCACGCGAAAAGTCTGGTACGGGACTTGCACATTCCGCGCCCGGCTTTCTACTGGCCCGATCTGATCCTGAGCGCGTGTGTCGGCTGGGTCTCATTTGGTTACGCCGCCGCGCGGCCGGTTTCAATCGCCACACCGATCTTCGGAACCGTTGCCGTGCTGGCTCTCTATCGCGCGTTGTGCTTTCTGCACGAGATCAGCCATATAAAGCGAAGCGCGCTGAGCGGGTTTGAGACGACCTGGAACCTGCTCGCGGGGTTTCCATTGCTGATGCCATCCTTCATGTACGTGGGTGTTCATCAGGCGCATCACAGCCTTTCAAGCTACGGCACGTCGGGAGATCCGGAGTATCTTCCGTTCGCGCGTTCACGCGGCATGACCGTGGTCTTCGCCCTCGAGAGTTTTCTGATTCCAGCGGCGCTGTTGGTGCGCTTTCTGGTCGTGGGCCCCCTCAGTCTTCTGATTCCGCGATTGCAGCGCTGGCTGGCCAGGCACGCTTCGGCTCTCACGATGAATTTGGCGTACCGCCGCGAGGTCACACCGGAATTGATGCGGAAGATCCGGCGGGACACGGCGCTGCTGCTGCTGCTGTGGGCTGTGGCGGCCGCGTTACTTCCGATGCGTGTTTTCGTGACGTGGTTCGCAGTCGTGAGCGCTGCGAGTTTCCTGAACACCCTTCGCACGCTGGCGGCGCACCGCTATGAGAGCGAGGGCGGGCCGCTCGACCGCGAAGGACAGCTGCGCGATTCGGTCGATGTCCCCGGGCGCCTGTGGACTGAACTCTGGGCACCGGTTGGCTTGCGCTATCACGCGCTGCACCATTACTTTCCCGGCATTCCGTATCACAATCTGGCCGCGGCCCACCGGCGATTGCGAGCGGCTCTGCCGCCGGATTCGAGTTATTGCACAACCCGCAGCGCGAGCCTGTATCGCGCTCTGCACGGCCTTATCGCGGGCAAAGCGAGAGATTGATTTGCATTTCGGGATCATCAGCCCGCCCGTCCCCGGTCATCTGCATCCGTTCGGCGCGCTTGGACGTGAACTCATCGGCAGGGGCCATCGCGTTTCGCTGATTCACATGCCCGATCTTGAGGAGCGGGCGCGGCGCGAAGGCCTCGAATACATTTCGGTGGGACGCGGCAGCCATCCTGCCGGTTCATTGCCGGTGGCGCTGGCTCAACTCAGCCGCTATCAGGGCCTCGCCGCCCTGCGATTCACAATCCGTATGATCGCCGAAACCACTGAGATGATGCTTCGGGACGGGCCGCGGGCGATCGGGAACGCCGGCGTTACAGCGCTGCTCGTGGATCAGACCGAAGGGGCGGGGGGCTCGATAGCGGAATATCTGGACTTACCTTTTGTAACTGTGTGCAACGCATTAGCGCTCAACCGGGAGCCGTCTCTTCCGCCCGCGTTTGCAGACTGGAGTTATAACGACTCGTGGTTTGGGCGCGCACGGAATCGTCTGGGATATGCGATATCCGACCGGTTTTTGAAACCGGTCACGACCATCCTGAACGGCTGCCGCCGGGACTGGGGCTTGCGCCCAATGGCGACGATGGAAGAGACCTTTTCACCATTGGCACAGATCAGTCAGCAACCAAAGCTGTTCGATTATCCCCGGAGCCGGCTGCCTGCAAACTTTCATTACGCCGGTCCGCTTCGGGGACCGCTGCCCGCGCCGATTCCGTTTCCCTGGGAAAGGCTCGATGGCCGCCCCTTGATCTATGCCTCGCTCGGAACACTCCAAAACAATCGTCTGCCAGTGTTCCGTTGCTTTGCGGAGGCTTGTGCGGACCTTGATGTTCAACTGGTCGTCACACACGGCGGAGGCCTGACGGAGGCCGACGTAGCTGCGCTCCCGCGCGGACCATTGGTGGTTGGCTATGCGCCGCAACTGGAAGTGCTCGCCCGCGCGCGTCTTACGATTACGCACGCCGGGCTGAACACGGTGCTCGATTCCCTGAGCTGCGGAGTACCGGCGGTGGCGATTCCAATTACCTACGAACAACCTGCCATTGCGGAAAGGTTGAGATACACGGGCGCTGGAGAGATTGTTTCCTTCGGGTCGCTGAATCCCGGCCGTCTTCGAGAAGCCGTGCGCAAAGTGCTGGCAGGGGAGTCGTTCGCCGCAAACGCCCGGCGCATCGCGGAGAGCATCCGGACAGCGGGCGGCACTAAGGCCGCAGCCGACACGATCGTGAACGTCACAAAACAAAAATGAACAGGGGATATTTCACCCCTGTTCATCATCCGCCGGGCGGCTTTCTTTCAGCCTCGTGAACGCGGTCAGACGCGCGAAGCGCGGCGCTTCGCTATCATCCCGATGGCCAGCATTCCAATCCCGGTCAAGAGCATGACCCAGGAGCCGGGCTCCGGTATGACGCCGTTCGGCGAAAGCGTTGCCGAATAGGAATTGCCCGAGAGTGTTTCGCCCTTGTTGAGAGCTGCCAGTATGGTCGCAATGTTGGCACTGCCCCCATCGACCAGTGTGATTTGTGTTGTGAACGTTCCCCGGTACCCGGTCATGCCATCAGCCGTCGTCCCCTGGTATCCGAACAGATTGACGTCCAGCTTGACGGTCGCGCTGTTGGCTTTGCCATTGGCATCCATCGTGGTGCTGTTTACGATGGTGAACGGCGATCCGGCAGGCGAGCAGGATTGATTGATCCCCGTCGCGGTGGCGCTGCAATCCCCCGCAATAAACGGATTCACAGTAAGAGAGGGGAGATCGAAGAATACGTTTATGCTCGGCAGGGAAATAAACTTGGCAATCGGAAATGTCTGCTGCATGTCTTTGATAACGTTGTCGCTGGTACCGAGCGCGGCAGCAAAGACGCCGTCAGGCGGAGCATTCACAGTAAACATGCCAGGTGTCCCGCAGCCTGGGTTGAGGTTGTAAAAGTCGATGCAGCCGCTGACAGGCGACCCGTTGACCGCAACCACTCCGTTTCCGATTTGCAGAGTGCCCACGATAGCAGCCCCGAAAGCGCCTGGTATGAATAAACTGCCTCCAAAGGCAACCAGATATAAGACCGATTTTTGTATTGAAAATATTTTCACGTTGCGACTTCTCCTTACTGATTGCATCCCTTAAAAGTGCTATTGACTTAGCTTCTCCTGAAGGAAGCAACTCTCCTTCAATTTTAGGTTAAAGAGGCAGTTCGGAACAATGAGCTAGAACCTGCACTATGCGCGACTCCGCACATTAGAAAGCACCAGTGTCGCTTATGCAGGTCACGAGAATCAGAACTACTACGAGAGAAGAAAAACTGGCGCGATCAAAGGTATAAATAAGCTCATACTGCCTTGATCCGCGTCCAGAGGATGTCGCGTATCTTCTGCGCCTGAACCGGCAAAGCGGCCACCCACACGCCAGTCCTGTAAATACTTCCTGGTGGATACAGTACAACGTCGTGAGAGTCATCGACTTTAACAGCTGTGGCGGTATCGGCAACCCGGGAGTTAGCCAGTGCTACGTCGGGCCTGAGGAGAAAATCTAAGAATTCGTGAGCGAGCTCATAACGGGTGCTTTCCCGCAACACCACAGCGCAATCGCAGTAGAGCGGATAGCCTTCTTCCGGGAACGCAAAACCCAGATTGCGGTTGGCCCTTATGGCCTGGGCCGCGGTAGTGGACCAAAGCTGACAGGCGAGAACATCGCCGGCGGTGAGCTGATCGCGAACTTCCGCGTTGATATAACCGCGCAGCAGTGGCTTTTGTCGAATGGCTTCGGCTGCGGCGGCCGTCAATTGAGCTTCGTCTCCGGAACTGAAGGGGAAGTGCAGCTTTTCGAGACAAGCACCGATCACGTCTTCGGGATCGTCGAGCATGGTCATGCGACCGCGCAGCGCGGGGGACCACAGGGCCTCCCATCCGTGCGGCTGGGGCACTTCCGCCTTGTTATACGCGATCCCGGTGGCGTTCCACATGTAGGGGACGCCCCATTGAATGGTCGGATCCCACACGGGGCGTTGGAACCTTACGTCGAGATTTTGCAGGCCCGGCAGCCGCCTGTGATCGAGCGGTGCGATCAACCCATGAGCCGCCATGGGCGCGAGGCGGCTGTGGGTGGGAAAGACCACGTCCCAGCCTGAATTTCCGCTGGCGATTTTCGCCAGCATCTCTTCATTGCTCTCATAGGTGCCGTAGCGGATACGAATGCCCCGCTCGGCTTCAAAGCGCGCCAGCATCGCGGGATCGATGTAGGCCGACCAGTTATAAACGTTGAGCCGCGGCCGCTTGTCGCGGGCGCACGAAAGCGCTCCGGCGCCCGCGAAGAGAAAGCCGCGGCGCTGCATTTATTTCATTTCCCTGGCTGCCGTCATTGCCTCTGCAACCTTTGCGAAATCAGAATGATGCCTCCAAAGGCGATCAGGATGAGTGAGGACACCGCGTTTACGACGGGGCTGACGCCGCGCCGCGCCATGGCATAGATGACCATGGGCAGGGTTTCGGAATCGACGCCCGCGACCAGGCTGGTGATGACGTAGTCGTCGAACGAGACGACCAGCGCCAGCAGGAACGCCGCAGCCACCGCGGGCGCGAGAAACGGCAGCGTAACTTTGCGGAAAGCCCGCCATTCGGTGGCGCCCAGGTCGAGCGCGGCTTCTTCGAGCGATCGGTCGTAGCTTTTGAGGCGGGCGGAAATCACGATCGCGACATAGGCAAGGGAAAACGCCACGTGTGCGATGACCACTGTATACATGCCCAGTTTGAGATGGGCGAACCGGAAGAACCACTGGAACAGCGCCAGCAACGAAACGCCACTGACGATTTCCGGCGTGATCAGCGAAAGATAGAGCGACCCTGAAAAGACTGGTGCGGCGCGCCTCCAGATGGCATAAGCGGCGAGCGTCCCGATGAGGGTTGCGAGCACAGAAGAAACACCCGCGATGATGAGGCTGTTGACCAGCGATTCGCTCAATTGCGGATCGTTCACGGCCGCCCCATACCAGCGCAGGGAAAACCCCTCCCAGACGGTGAAGCGGCTGGCGTTGAAACTGAAAACGATCAACACCAGCAACGGAGCATGCAGAAACGCGAGCAGCGCCCCGGAATACACGGCAAGCCAGCGGCTTCTCACAAGAGCTCGCGCGCGGCGCGGCTGCGCAGCAGGGCGGAAAGCAGCAGCGCCCCGGTCAGCATCAGCACGATGGAAGCGGCAGACCCGAAGGGCCAGTCGCGGGAAGTCGTGAACTGGTTCTGAATCAGGTTGCCCAGCATGATCGATTTACCGCCACCGAGCAGATCGGGCGTCAGATACGCTCCCAGGCAGGGGATGAAGACCAGCACCGAACCCGCGGCGATGCCGGGTGCGGAAAGCGGAACGATCACGCGCCATAAGACCCGGCGCGGCTTCGCGCCCAGGTCGGCGGCGGCTTCGAGCAGTAAGGGATCCATCTTTTCGAGCGTCGCGTAGAGCGGCAGCACGAAGAATGGCAGGAAGTTATAAACCAGGCCGAGCAGCACCGCCCCGTCGTTATACAGGAGCTGGATAGGCGAATGGATGACATGCAGCCCCATGAGAATTGTGTTCACCAGTCCCGTCTCGCGAAGGATGAACAGCCAGGCATAGGTGCGAACCAGAAAGCTGGTCCAGAAGGGCAGCAGCACCAGTTGCAGGTAGAGGTTGCGCCGCTTCCCCGCCCTGGCAATGAAGAGGGCAAGGGGGAAGCCGAGGAGCACACAGGACGCGGTCGCGGCGGCGGCGATCCAGACGGAGCGCCAGAGGATGCCGAGGTAAATCGGGTCGGCCAGGCGGGCGAAGCTTTCCAGTGTCCAGGGCCGATCGACGCCGCCAAAATCACCCCGGGTCAGAAAAGCGTAGCCGCAGACGAAGGCGAGCGGAGCCGCGAAAGATAGCGCCATCCACACGCGGGCGGGGAGCAGAAACCATCTGCGCAAATTCATTCGAAGTGCAGCTCATCGGCTTCGTCCCACTGAATAAAGACATTCTCGCCCGGCGCAAAGCGCGCAGCCGACGCCGGCGTCAGGCGGGACACGACCTGTACGCCGCTTGCGAACTTCGCATGCACCTGCGTACAGTTGCCCAGAAAGAGAGTGCTTTCGACGGACGCCGGGCAACTTCTCGGCCCGGCAACCGCCGCCGTGGTCACTCTGATGGATTCCGGCCGCACGCCCGCGCTTCCGAACCAGTTCACATCCCCGATAAAACCCGCGACGAACGGAGTTGCCGGGCGAAGATAGACGTCTTCGGGAGTTCCGAATTGTTCTATTCGGCCGCGATTCATCACGGCAAGTTTATCCGAAAGCGACAAGGCCTCTTCCTGATCGTGAGTTACGAGAAGGAAGGTTATCCCCGTCTGGCGTTGCATGGCCTTGAGTTCGCCGCGCATCTGGGCGCGCAGTTTCGGGTCCAGGGCAGCCAGTGGTTCGTCAAGCAGCAGCAACTGCGGCTGGAGCACGATCGAGCGCGCCAGCGCCACGCGCTGCTTCTCGCCGCCGGAGAGCTGAGCTGGATATCGCGATGCCTTGTCGCTGAGCTGAACCAGGGCGAGCGCGTCTTTAGCGGCCTGTCTGAAATTCGCGGCGCCCCGCTCGCGCAGGCCGAACTCGATGTTGCCAAGCGCCGTCAGATGCGGAAACAGAGCATAATTCTGGAAGACTGTGCTGACATTGCGCTGCCACGGTTTGAGACTGCCGACCCCAATTCCATTAAGCAGAATTTCGCCCGCATCCGGCGTTTCGAAGCCACCGATCAGCCGCAGGGTTGTCGTCTTGCCGCACCCCGAGGGACCAAGCAGCGAATAAAAACCGCCGGGCTCCAGTTGCAGCGAAATTCTATCCACGGCGCGGTGGCCGGGAAAATCCCGCACCACATGGCACAGTTCCAATGTGGGTGTGCAGTCCCGTACGGAATGCACAGACTCAGACGAGCGCCGGCTGGGCCTGCTCATCGAGAGCGGCTATCCGGTGGGCGAGTATGGTCTCAAGATTCTCAAGCGCTTTCGTGAACCCAGCGATGCCCTCGGTCAGCTTATCCGACGCCATGCGGTTTTCGGCATGCATACGGTCGAAGGTGGCTTTGTCCATGGGAATCCGCTCAATCGCCATGCCTTTGGCCTTTTCGGGATCGAGCTTGCGGGGCAGATCCGCTTCAGTGGAATCGAGCTCGGCGAGCAGCGCGGGAGAGATGGTGAGCAGATCGCAGCCGGCAAGCTCGGTTATTTCACCAATATTGCGGAAGCTGGCGCCCATCACCTCGGTCTTGTAGCCGAACTTCTTGTAATAGTTGTAGACGCTGCCCACGGAGATGACACCAGGATCTTCGGCGGGCGCGTAATTCAGCCCCGTGTCCTTTTTGTACCAGTCGAGAATGCGGCCCACAAACGGAGAGATGAGCGTGATGCCGGCCTCGGCGCAGGCGATCGCCTGATGAAGCCCGAAGAGCAGCGTCAGATTGCAGTGGATCCCTTCTTTTTCGAGAATCTCGCCGGCGCGAATTCCTTCCCACGTAGATGCGATCTTGATCAGCACGCGGTCGCGAGGGACTCCATCGGCTTCATACTGCGCAATAATTTCCCGGCCCTTGGCGACTGTGGCGTCCGTTTTGTAAGAAAGACGGGCGTCGACTTCGGTCGAAACACGCTTCGGCACAATTTTCAGAATCCGTTTCCCGAAGGCCACGGCGAGACGCTCGAAGGCGAGGGATGCCACTTTGCCGGGATCGGCTGAATCGCCCAGTTCTTTACGGGCCTGCATAAGGGTGCCATCGACGATTTCGGCATATTTTGGCATCTCAGCGGCAGCCGTGATCAAGGATGGATTGGTCGTGGCATCGCGCGGCCGGAAGCGCTCAATGGCTTCGATATCGCCTGTGTCGGAAACGACGACGGTCATTTCACGGAGTTGTTCAAGAAGAGTGCGTCCCATTAGATCTCCTGTAATTTAATCATCTCTCACCAGGGGGTTCGACGCCAGATGGGCTACTACCGCGGAATGGCGGCTGGCCGGCAACATTTTAATTCAAAAAAATTCCCGGCCTTCGTACTTATGAGAACCATGGAAACGATCTTGCTTCTCACTTGCGGAGGATTATGGTAACCAGACTGAACAGATTTCTCGTTTCTGCGACACTGCTGGGCGCGCTCTGCGCCGCTCCGGCTTTTTCGCAAGCTCCTGGCAGGCAACCCGATAACACCGGCGTAAACAAGCGGGACCGAAAGGCTGGAGAGCCGACGGCGGATCAGGCTAAGAACGACAAGTCCGACCTTCAGATCATGAAGGAAATCCGCAAGTCGATTGTGGCGGATAAATCGCTTTCTACTTATGCCCACAACGTCAAAGTGATCGCGCAAAATGGCAAGGTCACGCTGAAAGGACCCGTGCACACGGACGACGAAAGTAAGGCGGTTGAAAGCAAAGCGACAGAAGTGGCCGGGGCCGGGAACGTTACAAACGAGCTCACGGTCAAGCCCGCGAAGAAGAAGTAGTAAATCGAAAAAGGAGAATTTATGGCTGGAAAAAATACGGCAGTATTCGGGATTTTTACGAGTTATCAGCGGGCGGAAAACGCCGTTGACATGTTGCTTGCGAAAAATTTTCGGGGTGACGACGTATCGGTCCTCGGGCCCGATCAACAATCCACGAGGGAACTCGCAACGGAGAAGAATACCAAGGCCCCTGAAGGCACCGCGACCGGCGCAACGGCTGGCGGAGCCCTTGGCGGTACGCTTGGCCTGCTGGCGGGAATTGGAGCACTTGCGATTCCGGGCCTTGGACCGTTCATCGCGGCCGGCCCGATTATGGGAGCCCTCGCCGGACTCGGAGTTGGTGCGGCGGCCGGCGGTTTAATCGGAGCGCTGGTTGGCATGGGAATCCCCGAATATGAAGCCAAGAGATACGAGGGCCGCGTCAAAGACGGCGGTATTCTGGTTTCCGTCCATTGCGACGACTCGGACTGGGTTAAGCGCGCCGAGGATATCTTGAAAGCAGCGGGCGGCGAGGACATTTCCTCGGCTGGTGAAAAAGCCGTGAGCACCCATGGCGTGGACACGACAACTACGCGGTATACGGGCTCTGGCTCAGAAAAGACCTACTAACCGGCCAACCGTTTTGCGGCCATTATAATCGCGCGGACCCGGGGCTATATTGCAATGAATTGCGCACGATGGCCCCGGAATCCTGACAAAGCAGTTATCTGATACGATTGAGCGCCTATGCGGTTAACGGCGATTTTTCTGATCTGCGCCTCGGGGATGGCACAGACCTGCCAGACGACGGGGGACGCGCCCGGCAGTTTCGATTACTACCTGTTGTCGTTATCGTGGAAGCCGGCGTTTTGCGCACAGCATGCGGCCAGTCGGGATGAGTGCAGAGACCGTGCGGAGCTCGGGTTTGTAGTGCATGGCTTGTGGCCGCAAAATTCCACGGGCCGTTCGCCTGAGCTGTGCGGCACGCCGGGATCGGTTAGAGCGGGCGATTCAACCCCGGTCATGGGCTTGATGTTCGGTTTGTCGCTGATTCAGCACGAGTGGACCTGTCATGGATCGTGCAGCAACCTCAAGCCGGCAGACTATTTCGCTTTGGTTGCGAAGGACCGTAAGATGGTTCAGATACCAGCTGTGTTTACCAGAGTGCCAACGGCTCTTACCATGAGCGCGGCGCAAATTGCGAGCGCTTTTGCGAGTGCGAACAGGGCTCCGCCGAGTGCCTTCCGGGTGGATTGCCAGTCGGGCGAGCTGGTTGAGATCAGGGCGTGTTTCAGCAAGACGCTGGGGATCCTTCAGCAATGTTCGAATTCACTGCCGGGTTGTAAGCAGAAGAGTCTTATGATCCGCCCGATGAAGTAAAGCACATGTCCCGGCTCGCCGGCAGACGTTGAAATCCAGCTGTGGAGGACGCGACTATTGCATTCAAATCAACTGGGAGGATCAGTCTGATATTTAGATGATCTGCTCCGGATCGGTGATCGCGACGATCGTACCGGGCGAGTTCCCTTCGAGGCGGTTGTTGACAAAGATAATGGCGGGCTGGCCATTGACCATCGCGATATCGATCAGCTCACGCATGGCCGAACGCACCGGCTGATTCACTTCCTGGACGCGGTCATAGGGGGAGAACAGGCGCACCGCCTCTTCGTAAGGGCGTCCGCGCCGCAGCAGCGCGCGGGCCACGATGAGATCGGATGTCATGGATCCCCGCATCGCGATTTGTTCGGCGGGCTCCGGCATGCGGGTCCAGGAATTGAAGACGTGCGACACATTGTGGGCGCGCAGGCAGTCGAAGTAACGCGGTCCCAGAAACTCGGCGTTCCTGATCTCAACCGCGCAGCGCCAACCCCCCGGCACACGCGACAGAAAGGTATCGAGCGTGGGGATCGGATCGATGTTTCCGCGCATGGTTCCAAACTCGAAGATCAGCACGCCGACCTGCCTGCGCCACGGCTCGAGCACGCGCAGGAACGCCTGTTCAAAGAGCGGGTAATCGAGGAACGTGGGATTGTCGAGACCCGCGAGCGCGCCGTAACGCGGATGCACCGGCCAGCACGGGACGGTAATCTGCTCGGGCACTTTGAAGCCGAACCGGAAGTGGTCGGGCGTCTGCCGGAACAGCCTGGCCCACATCGCTTCGGAAGGAAATTGATAGAAGGCGAAATCGCCGCAGACGGCCGGGAAAACCGTGGCGTATTCGCTCAGGCACGTGTCTTCAAAAAGCTTCTTTGAGAACTTCCCGCGGACCTGATATCGAGATCGCGAATAGATCTGATCGAGCCAGCCGGGGTATTTCCAGGAGCTGCCTCCGATGTAGATGCCCCGGTTCGAGAGCGCGAGAAGGCGCTCGCGAAGACGTTCGGAATCAAACCGGCGTGGCGGATCCAGATCGAAGAGGGTATCCACCTTGGGGAAATCACCTGTCCTGGGAAAACTACCAATCTGGGGAAATCACGTGAATCAGGCGGGGCTTTTTACCAGGCCCGCATGGACCGGTAGCCCCACGGGTCAGCCCCGGCTTCGATGACTCCGCCGGGGGTCACACGAATCAGTACCGGCGCGGCTCCGCTGTTCCAGCGCGACCGTATTTCGACTTTATGTCCCCGCGCGGCGAGATCCTGAGCCACGGCGCCAGAAATCCGCTCGTCGAGGAGCAGATCGCCCAGGTTCATCGCGTGATTATCAAAGCTCGAGACAAGGTGACGCGTCTGGAACCGCGGCGATTCGATGGCCTGTTCGGAATTCATGCGGAAGAATACGACATTGAGAAGCACCTGAATCAAGGACTGCTCCTGGTTATCGCCGCCGGGCGTGGAGAGCACGGCATAAGGAGAGCCGTCGGAGCGCGTAACCAGCGTGGGGCTCAGGGTCACGCGCGGACGCTTACCGCCCGCGAGCTCGTTCGGATGACCCGGCACCAGCAGAAAGCTCTGGGCGCGTTCCGTGAGAGGGATGCCGGTATCTCCCGCGACCACAGAGGGCAGCCATGCCCCCGATGGCGTGGCCGAAAACATCACGCCGTCTTTGTCGATCGCGTCCACGCAGGTGGTATCGTGCGCCATCAGAAAATCGTTAATCTTCGTGCGCGCGATCCGGGATTGCGATGGATGCAGGGGCGGATGGTCGCCGATTTTGCCCGGCAGAAATTCAAGGGAGGCGTTCTTACCGATGAGCGCGCGGCGCTCGGCGGCATACTTCATGGAAAGCAGCGTCTCTTCGGGAACGGTGACGAACTTCGGGTCGCCATAGTAGGTGTCGCGATCCGCGTAGGCCAGCTTGAGCGCCTCGACTACAGTATTGATGTAATCGCCCGAGTTGTACTTCATGCCGCTGAAATCGATGCCGCTCAGCATATTGAGCGTCTCGATCATGGCCGGTCCCTGACTCCAGAAGCCGGGCTTGTAAATACGCAGACCGTGGAACTCGGTAGAGAGCGCCTCTTCGGGTGCAAGATGGAACGCGGCCATATCCTCGTAACGAAGCAGGCCTTTATTCGCCTTGCTGAAGGCATCGATCTTGCGGGCGATTTCTCCGCGATAGAAGTAGTCCCGAACGGCGTCGATAGCGGCTTGCCGCGTGGCGCCGGATGCGAGGGCTTTCTTCTCCGCGGCGGCCATGGCGCGAAGAGTGCGGGCCAGATCGGGCTGGCGGAAAATTTCGCCAGGCCGCGCGACATGACCATCCGGAACGAAGTGTTCCATGGAACTCGGCCAGAGCGTGAAGAACTCGCGGCTGGCGTCGATGGCGCCAGAACGGATCTCGTCAATTGCCTGGCCATCGGCGTATTCAATGGCGGGAGCGATCACATCGTTGAACGATTTCGTGCCGTATTCGCGCAGGGCGACCAGCGCCGCATCGGGCATACCGGGCACCAGCGCGCACATGAGCCCCGCGACTGGAATCATGCCTTTGAGACCGTTCTTCTCGGGCTCTTCGAGAATCTCGCCGAGCTGCAGCGGGCGCTTGCGGAAGAGGTCGGCGCTCGCAAGCATCGGCATAGTCCCGACGCCGGCGATCGAATGCACGCGGCCGTCTTTAGTGCGGATCAGCAGCGGCGCTTCCCCGCCCCATCCCACGCGCTCATATTCCGTGGTGGCGGCGGCGAAAATCGTCGCAACACCCGCGTCGACGGCGTTGCCGCCCGTGTAGTACATGCGCATGCCCGCTTCAGTAGCGTAGGGGCTGCCGGCAGCGACGGAGCCGTGAGTACCCCTGATCGGATACTGGACCAGCCGCTCGGGCTGTTGCGCTTTCTGGGCGAAGGCGAGGACCGCTGCCAGGAGAAGGACAAGGGATCTGATTTTCATTCGCAATTCCCGATGCCTATAATGATACGTGACTCCGCCGCAAGCGTCTTCGGCAGTTCCCAATCCCGAACCATCGTCCGCCGATCCCATGCTCTATTGCCCGGTTTGTTCCATGAAACTGGAAAGCCGTAAGTGCAAGCTGTTCTGCGTCCAGTGCGGATATTATCTGAGCTGCGCGGATTACTATTGAGGATTTCGCCCCGGAAGCAAGGCTACTCGAATTGAATCTGCGCCACAATGAGCGTGGGGAGCGCCTGGTTCCAGCTCTCCGGGATGGTGTCGAAAGCCATGCGAAAGGTCTTCGTCTGACCCGGCTCGAGCGTGCCCGTCGAGGGGCCGAACACATAGACTCTTTCCCGGGCGATTTCGTGGCCTGAATAGTCGGTGAATAAGCAGGTCACCTGAATGGCCTTCACCCGCCGGTTTCCTTTGTTCGTGATATCGCCCAGAATCTCGACCAGCCTCGACTGCACGTAGCTCTCGGCCGCCTGCATGTGTACATTGGTCAACCCAAGGCTCGTGCGGTATTGCTTCGCTTCTTCGGTGAGCACGGGCGGCACCGGGGGAGCCGGCTTGTAGCCGAATGTCAGCCAGCCGAAGACTCCGAGAATGAGAACTCCGGCGAGCCCGATAACAATACTCGCGGGCGAGATTTTAACGTCCTGCAACGGTCATCTCTCCGATCATGATGGTCGGGGCGCTGACGGACCCGCGGAACTCCAGGTCGCTGCCAATCTCCGCAATACCGTTCAGCATCTGCTGCAATGTGGAGGCGATGGTGATCTCCGAAACCGGGAAGGCCAGTTCCCCATCGCGTATCCACATGCCAACGGCTCCGCGCGAATAATCGCCTGTGACGGTATTGACTCCGTCGCCAATCAGTTCCGTCACAAAAAGACCGTTCTTCACACTGCGCAGGATCTCTTCGGGAGACTTGCTCCCCTTTTCGAGAAAGAAATTGCCGTGCCCGATACCCGCGTTGCCGGTGATGCCCCGGGACGCATTGCCGGTCGTTTTCATGCCCAGTTTGCGCGCCGTGTAGGTATTCAGCAGGTAGTTCTTCAGCACGCCACGCTCAATCACCGGCGTGCGGCGCGTAGGCACGCCTTCATCGTCAAAGGGCTGGGAACCAAACAGGCGCGGAATCGTGCCATCGTCGATTAACGTGATGCGCTCGTCGGCAATCTTCTCGCCCAGCCTGCCCGCTAAGAACGACGCCTGACGATAGATGGAACGGCCCTCGACGGCCTCGAACAGATTGCCGAGCAGGGTGCGGGCCACGCGCGGTTCGAAGATGATGGGCACGCGCTGCGTCTCTACTTTGACGGCGCCCAGACGGCGCAGGGCGCGCCGGGCCGCAATCCGGCCTACTTCTTCGAAGTTTTCGAGGCCCGCGAAATCGCGCGCGAGCGTCGACCAGTAATCCCGCTCCATCGCGCCGTCTCTCACGGCGACCGGGACGGCGGAAACGGAACAGTACGTGCCCCGGTACGCGCCGGTGAAACCGCGTGAATTCGCAAAGGCGCGCCCGCCGATATGGGAGTCGAATGAGCCCCCTTCGGAATTCGCGATGAGCGGGTCATAGGCCAGAGCCGCGGCTTCGGCGCGGCGCGCGGCATCGATTTTCTTCTCGGTATCGAGACCGGCGACGTCTTCGGAAAAAAGCCGCAGATCGGCGTCGATGGAACCGAGCTCATCCACATCGGGCAGCGACGCATGAGGATCTTCAGTGGTCACTGAAGCCAGGTCGATGGCCGAATTCACCATATGCCGAATGCCTTCCGCGCTGAGGTCGGAGGTATAGGAAGCTCCCATGCGGCGGCCGATGAGCACGCGCAGACCGGCGCCGCGCGACCCCGCCTCTTTCAGCGTTTCCACTTCGCCCATGCGCACGCTGGCGGAAAATTCGGTGCCCTCGGAAATGGTGCACTCCGCGTCACTCGCACCCGCCGCCAGTGCCTGCCGGATCACGCCCTGCGCGAGTTCGGGCAGCGCGTCGAAACGCAAGCCGCTCAAGCGGTTCCCCCGACGGTCATGCGATCGATGCGCACGGTGGGAATGCCCACGCCCACAGGAACGCTCTGGCCTTCCTTGCCGCAGATGCCGACGCCTTCATCCAGTTTCAGATCGTTGCCCACCATGCTGACGTATTTCATCGCCTCGGGACCATTGCCGATCAGCGTGGCGTTACGCACCGGCCGCGTAAGTTTTCCGTCTTCGATCAGGTAGCTTTCCGAAGCGGAAAAGACGAAGTTGCCGCTCGTGATATCGACCGAGCCGCCGCCGAAGTTCGCACAGTAGAGCCCGCGCGGAACCGACCGGATAATATCGGCGGGATCGCTTTCGCCGGCGAGCATAAACGTATTGGTCATACGCGGCATGGGGATGTGCTCGTAACCCTCGCGGCGTCCGCTGCCCGTTGGCGCGGTCTTGAGGATGCGGCTTGAAAGGTTGTCCTGCAGGTAGCCGCGCAGGATTCCGTTTTCGATCAGGACATTGCGCTGCGTTTCATTGCCTTCGTCATCCACATTCAAAGAGCCGCGCCGCCCGCCGATAGTGCCGTCGTCGACCACGGTGCAAAGCGGGCTCGCCACCTGCTGCCCCACACGTCCGCTGAAGGCCGAAACACCTTTGCGATTGAAGTCGGCTTCGAGGCCGTGGCCTACCGCTTCATGTAAAAGCACTCCAGGCCAGCCGGGTCCAAGGACCACGATCTGCTCGCCCGCCGGGGCGTCGGTGGCATGGAGCTGGACGATCGCCTGACGGGCGGCTTCGGTTGCGAAGTATTCGGGAGTCCGCTCGTTGCGGAACCAGTCGAGTTCGTAGCGCCCTCCGCCCCCTGCATGGCCCTGTTGAGGAGCGGCCTCTCCCTCGCGCGCCAGAACCAGGACGCCGATGCGGGCAAGTGGCTGGCGATCGAAATTCAGGACACCCTCGCTCGTGGCGACAAGGACTTCTCGCAGATTGTCGGCGTAGGTGACCTGCACCTGGAAGATTCTCGGGTCATAGCCGCGCGCGGCCCGATCGGCGCGCTGGGCCAGTTCCACGCGCTCCTTGAAAGCCGTCTCATTCGGCGCGGTCACAACGGGGTACAGGTTGCGCTTCGGGCCCTCATGCAGACCGACTTTATCCGTCTTCGCGGGGCCGGAAGCAATCATGGCGGCAACCTGCGCGGCATGTTTGATCTTCTCGGGGCTCAGGTCGTCCGAGTAGGCGTAACCGGTGCGCTCACCGGCGATCACGCGCACGCCCACGCCCAGCGAAACACCCTGCGTGGCGCTCTTGACGATCGATTCATCGATGCTGATGGAACTGGTGGCAAGATACTCGAAATAGAGGTCGGCATAGTCGCCGCCGCGGGAGAGAGCCTCGGCGAGATAGTTTTCCAGATCCCGGCTGGAGATGCCGAATTTGCCGGCGAAAAAGGAATCGGAAAAGGTCATGGATTCACTTCAACTGTATCAACCGGGAGGGCGGGCAGCCGCAGCTAAGCTGCGCATTACCGGGGTGATATTGGTTATCACGGTTGCGCAACCCAGAGTCACGGCGCAGGGCCAGATTTCGATTCCGGCCGCTGTCCGGCGGAAGTTCGGCGTGGGCCCCGGGTCTGTTCTCAAATGGGAAGAAGAGGGTGACAGGATGTTCGTCAGGCGCGCTGGGACACTCAGTTCAGCGGACATACATACGGCACTGTTGAACAAAGGATCCGCCGCCACGAAGCCTGAGGGAATTGAAGGAGGGCGTGCGCCGCTACGTCCGAAGCATTATGCGCGCAATCGACACCAATGTGCTGGTGCGGTTGATCGTCAGAGACGATTCCCGCCAGACCGCCGCCGCCGAGGAATTCGTAGCACAGGGAGCATGGGTTTCCGTAGTCGTACTGGCCGAAGCGGTCTGGGGGCTCGGCAGCGTTTACGAGTTGGATCGTGAAGGGCAGGCTCGGGCGATTGAGATGCTGCTGAATCATCAGAATCTGGTTTTGCAGGATACGGAGAGCGTGGCGGCAGCGCTCCAGTTCTTACTCGCCGAGCCGGCGCCTGGGTTTTCAGATTGTCTGATTCTGCAACTGGCGCGAAAGGCGGGAAACCTTCTTCTGGGGACTTTCGACAAACATCTGAGTAAGGCTGCCGGCACGCAGTTGCTTTGAAATGGAAGCGCCCCGCTGGTCTGTAAGACCGGCGGGGCATCTGAGCAGTTGCGCCCCATTTATTAGTTACCTTCCGAATTGCTGGGCGGCGCCGGTCCTTGAATTCCAGTTGATCACGCCGTGTTCAAACCTGTTCATCCTGCCGCCGGAGCCGTCGGTGGCCGGCTCTTCGTCCGAGATGGGATAACCCAGGCGGCTATTTTCCGCTCCAAGCTGCATGTACTGCTCACGAATCGCTCCATGGACTTCATGCGCGCCCGTGCGCGGACTCCAATACACCGTGCTGTTCTGGTAGACGCGGAAACGGCCCTCGCCATCGGAGGAAGTCTGTTCAGGGGACATGGGCTGGCCAAGACCAATGCCGGCGCGGGCCATGTCCTGATACTTGGCGTTGATGGCGCCACCCTGGGGCTGATTGTCGCGATAATCCGGGCGATTCCCGTACTTGTCGTAAACGGAATGCTGGTCGTTGCCGTAGTTATCGGAATTGTACCGGTTACCTTGTCCGGCGGCATTGAACTCGATCCTGCCCACGTCATTCAGGTTGTAACGATGGTTCTGCCCGCCCTCTTCCGCGAAAACCACCACGCCATTCCGCGCAACAGTAACCAATTTCCCAGACGCTTGCGAACCGTTTCTGAAGACCAGCGTGTCGCCGAAAATGCCGGTGGCCAGGGATAATCCAAAAACAATGATTACAAGTGATTTCTGTATCATATAAAGCCTCGCGGGGGCAGAAGCAATTGGAGGGCCGTGCAGCTTTTCACGCCCTCGCCTGGATTGCACAGCTGGGCTTGCAGGATTGACTAGCCGACCTGCCTCCCTGATGTCGACAAGTACTTCCACTGGGAACACGCATGCGGAAGCAGCGGCCGCCTCTGGCCTCAACGTTCGCTACCATGATTCGTACCCATGCTCCACTCCGGGCTCGCTACCGCACCCGCCATCGCCGTCCGCGATCTGCGCAAGGTTTACGATTCCAAAGCTGCCGTCGACGGTCTGAATCTGACCGTGCCACGCGGGTCTTTCTTCGGCTTCCTGGGTCCGAACGGCGCGGGCAAATCCACCACCATCCGAATGCTGACCGGTCTCATTCCCGCAACATCCGGCTCGATTGAATTGCTGGGGATGCCGATGCCTGGCCAGGAACTCGCCATCAAGCAGCGCATTGGCCTGGTGCCCGATGAATCCCTGCTCTTCGACCGGCTCACGGGGGCGGAATTCCTCGAATTCGTGGGGCGGATGTACAGCCTCGAGCGCACCCTTGCCCGCCAGCGCGCCGATGAGCTTCTTGAATTGTTCCAACTCTCGGGCGAGCGCCGCAAAATCATCGCCAGCTATTCGAAGGGCATGCGGAAGAGGGTCGCCATGGCGGCCTCGCTGATCCACAAGCCCGAACTCTTCCTCATGGATGAACCCTTCGAAGGTGTGGACGCCGTGGGCGCGCGGCTCATGAAGGACATCCTGGTCGACCAGGTCCGCAACGGCGCCACCATCTTCCTCACCTCGCACGTTCTGGAAGTGGTGGAACGCCTCTGCGACCACGCGGCCATTATCAATGCCGGGAAAATTGTCGCCGAAGGCAGTATGGACGAATTACGCTCCGGATCGCGGACCCTCGAAGACGTTTTCGTCCAGACCGTAGGGGCCGACCATCACTATGAAAGGCTCGAATGGCTAGCTTAATAAATTCGGCCATCATCCACTGGTATACCTTCCAGGCAAAGAAATGATCTGGGCGATCCTTCGGGCACAACTGCTCAGCATGCGCCTCCGCAAAGGAACGGGCCGTTATTCCGCGCTGTTCTCGTGGCTTACGGGGCTGTTTTTTTACGGTATGTGGGCATTCCTCGCCTGGGGGGCTCTGCTCTTCTTTTCCGAGCCGGATGAGGCGCCTTATTTCATCCCGGTGCTGTCAAGCGGATTGATGCTCGTGATGCTTTACTGGCAGTTGGCGCCAGTCATATCGGCCAGCTTCGGAGCCTCGCTCGACCTGCGGAAACTGCTCGCTTACCCGATTCCCCACAACAAGCTGTTCACCGTGGAAGTCATGCTGCGCCTCACCACCTGCGCGGAGATGATGATCGTAGTGGGCGGGGCCGCGATCGGCCTGCTGCGAAATCCGCAATACGGGGCAGCCAGGTCGCCGTTTGTGGCCGGGGGCGTGGTGCTCTTTGCGCTGACAAATATCCTGCTTTCCGCGGGAACGCGAAACCTGCTGGAACGCCTGTTTCTTCGGACCCGACTCAAAGAAGCGATGTTTTTCCTGATCATTATGGTCAGTGTGCTGCCCCAGATTCTGCGTTATTCGAACGTGAAGGTCCCCTTCCTGCTACGGATGGCGCCTTCTCAAATAGTGTGGCCGTGGGGCGCCGCCGCTCATCTGATGCTGCACGCCCGGGGCGCCTGGGCGGCGCTCGCCGGACTCGCCTGGCTCGTCATCGCCCTGGCCTTCAGCCGCTGGCAGTTTGAGCGCACTATTCGCTATGACGAATCCGCATCACAGCGCAGCTCTGGGCGCCGCACGCAGCCTTCGAAGGCCGATGGCGTCAGCGAACGATTCTTCCGCCTTCCCGGGCGGTTTCTGCCCGATCCGATGGCCGCCCTGGTCGAAAAAGAACTTCGGTCGTTTGCGCGTATTCCACGCTTCCGTCTCATTTACCTCATGTCGTGCTTCTTCGGAATCATCATGCTTTTGCCTCTGCTCAGAAACCCTGCGAAGCACTCTTTTTCCCTGCAGATCGCTCTCCCGATGCTGACTCTCTACGGCCTGCTGATGCTGGGGCAGATCAGCTTCTGGAACTCGTTTGGCTTCGATCGCTCGGCGGTCCAGGGATACTTCTGCTGGCCCATCCGTTTTCGCGACGTGCTGATGGCGAAGAATGTCGCCGTGGTGTTTCTGCTTATTCCACAGATCGCCGTCGAAGCTCTGGTGGGCCGCGTTTTTCATCTGCCGACAAGCCCGGCACGGATCCTTGAGACGGTGGTCGTTATGGTTATTACTTCTCTTTACTGGTTCGCCATGGGCAATATTTTCTCGGTCCGCATTCCGCGTCCGCTCGACCCCGAGAAGATGAACCAGATGTCGAATAAGATGCAGGCGCTGACCATTTTCATGGCGCCTTTTCTGCTGCTGCCGCTGGTACTCGCCTACTGGTCCCGCTGGTTTTTCGGCAGCGAGCTGCTTTTCGCGGGCCTCATGCTTGTCGCGGCGGCGATTGGCGCGGTCTTCTACTGGGTGGGGCTCGATTCCGCCGTAACCACGGCGAACAATCGGCGCGAGGCGATCGTCATGGCGTTATCTCGTGCGGATGGTCCCCTTTCCATCACCTGAAATCTCGTTCCCGGTGCGACAATCGACGCATGAGCTTGTTATGCGCGGCAGGCATCGGCGCGGTCAGTGGATTGCGCTCGTTTTCCGGACCAGCCTTCGTAAAAGACTCCACCGTCCTGAAGGTCCTGGCTGCAGGCGAACTGATCGCCGATAAACTTCCGTTTATTCCCAACCGGACCGAGACGCCTTCGCTCGTGTTTCGCGCCGCTTCCGGCGCCTTCTGCGGTTACACGATCTGCGGTAAGCGGGCATCGTCCGCTACCCGGTGGTTTGCCGCGATGGTGGGCGCAACGGCCGCAGTCGCTTCGGCGTATGGCGGTTTCGAGTATCGGCGGCGCGTGAAGCTTCCGCCATTGCTTGCGGCGCTGCTCGAAGACGCGGTCGCTGTCGGGACCGGCCGGGCCGTAATTTCAGCGATTGGGCGTTGAGTTACACTGTACCTGCTATGAAGTACATTGCGTTCGCGTTCTTCGTTTTCACCCTGACGGCTTGTACCGCCACCGACGAGCAGCGCACACGCGAGCAGGCAAAGCAGACCGGTGAAGTGATCAAGAAGGACGCCAACGAGGCCCTTCACGAAGCCAAAGCCGGCACGGAAAAGGCCGGTAAAGAAATCGATAAGGGCCTGCGCGACACGCGTGAAAAAGTGCGCCGCGCGCTCGACGCCACTCCGGATAACAGCCACAAATAAACTGGAGGCATGCCCGGCTCCGGTTCTTACGACGCTTTTCTGCTGATCTCTTTTGGGGGGCCGGAAAAACGCGCCGACGTAATCCCTTTTCTTGAAAACGTGCTGCGGGGCCGCAACGTCCCGCGCGAGCGCCTGCTCGCCGTAGCCGAGCACTATTACCACTTCGATGGTGTCAGTCCCATTAATGAGCAGAACCGCGATCTGATCGCCGCGCTGGAGCCTCTGATCAAACTTCCCATCTACTGGGGCAATCGCAACTGGCATCCCCTGCTGGCCGATACCGTTCGTCAGATGCGCGATGACGGTGTACGCCATGCCCTTGCGCTCGCCACCTCGGCTTTTGGATCGTACTCGGGATGCCGTCAGTATCGGGAGGACATCGAGCGCGCCCAGGCCGCAGTTCCCGGAGCGCCCGCTATCGATAAGCTCCCGCCGTTTGCAGACGACCCTGGCTTCCGCGACGCCGTCACGGATCGCTTACGCGAACAACTGCTAAAGATGCCGGATGCGCAAGTCGTTTACACGGCGCACAGCGTTCCGCTTTCGATGTCGCAATCGTCGCCTTACGCGGAGCAACTACTCGCGGTGTGCCGCGCGGTGAACGAAAAGCTGGGCCTGGGCGAGCCGACGCTCGTCTATCAGAGCCGCAGCGGCCCGCCTTCACAGCCCTGGCTCGAACCAGACATTCTCGATTACCTTCGCGCCACCGATGCGAAAAAGCTGATCGTCATGCCCGTCGGATTTCTCTCCGACCATATGGAAGTGCTTTACGATCTCGACACCGAAGCGGCAGCCCTTGCCGAAGAGCTTGGCATCGAACTCCAGCGCGCTAAAACCGTGGGAACACATCCCCTGTTCGTCGACGCGATTGTGCGCATGATCGAGACGGGCCCGCGCTATTTTTGCGCGCCCGATTGCTGCCGGCTACCGGCGCCGCCCGCCAAACCGCCGGCCTGACGGTGCGGGACGCGATCCCCCCGACCCGAAGCGCTGCCCGCTCGGAGGCGAGTTCGACCCATGTCCGAACCGATGACCCTCGCTGCTGTCGGGCGCGCTGCCGAAGCGCTGTCCGCCCGGAGAATATGATGGCGCCGGGCCGCTGGAAGGCGCGGGCCGCGACGCATAAGCGGACGATTTAAATCCGCCCGACTGCACATAACGGCTGCTCGAATAGCGCTGCTCGGTGAACGTGCCATGGCTGCCATACTTCGGCGGACTCGCCGGAGTTTCCTGACCGTAGTAGCTGCGCCCCACGCGCTGAGCGTTGTAGTAGCCGTTATATTCGTTGACCATGACCGGCCGGTAGGAATTCCCCCAGAACAGCTCTCGCATGATCAGGTACTGCGGCAGAAACGTCCAGAAGCTCCCGCCTTCGTTGTGGCTCCAGTAGCCGTACTGATTCGATCCCACCGACGGCGACGCGATGTAGGCGAACCCCGGCGGCTGAGCCACATTCTGCGCCTCGGAATCGTACAGGCCTGCGTCTTTGTGGCCGATCGCCATGCCAAGGTTCTTCGCCACCGCCTGGTATGCGGTAGGCGAGACATCGGTCCAGCTGGTGTCGGTGGAAACCTCCGTCTTCTTATCCGCCACATCCACAAAGTGAGTTCGAACCGTTTTCAGCTTCTCGCGATAAACCCCGTTGGTGACATCGAGATCTTCCAGGATCTTGTCCCAGGAGTTGTAAAGCTGGCCGGACATCGCGGTCAGCTCCGACGCTTCGCGCGGCAGCACCATCGCCTCAGTTGACAGCGCCTCTTCGTTCGCGATCAGCGTCGCAATCGGCGCCTTGGTATCGAACTGTGTCTCCGCCTTCTGCTTGATGTCTCTCAACGACCCGAGCCGGCGATCAAGATCCGACTTCTTCGAAGGCCAGTCCTGTTCCGCCCTGGCGACAACCTTTTCCACCGGCGACAGATCGAACGAGTGTATGGCATCGTAGTCGCTCTGCATCTGCGCCGCGGCGTGCGCAGGATTCTTCTCGAAATCGAGCCAGCGATTGGCCGAAGCCTCCACGCCCTCGGCTTCTTCCACGGCAGCCATGCGCTCCCGGCGCTGGTCGCCTAAAAGCCGCTGCGCGCGCAGGACGGATTCTTTATCGCCACGCCGCTCCAGCCGCGCCAATTCGCCGGCCGCGGTGCGCGCGTTCGACAACTTCAGCCGGGCCTCGCGGAAACGCGCCGGCCATTCGGGAGAAGTCGCCGCGCCCGCGACAAACTCTTCCTTAACGTTTTTCTCGTAGCGGTCGATCTGTTTGGCAGCGGAATCGAGTTTCTCGTTTTCAGACGCGATTTCGTTACGAACAGAGCGGGGCAGCCCGCCGCACGCCGCGAGGACTAAGGCCCCCACGGCCAGCACGCCCAGTTTGCTTTTCATATCAGGTCCCCCGTCAGGTCCCCCGGAAAACGGAGACGTCCGCCGGCTCGACGCGGACCCAGATGGAAGCCGTGAACGGTTCGCCCTCAAATTTGCGAACGCTCAGGTAACGCTTGCCAGCCTGCTCCCGAAATTCCCAGCCATAAAAGCCCCGGCCCGTATCGCGGCCATCGCTGAACACTCCCATTTCACGGCTCTGCCGGTAGAGCCAGAACTTGCCTTCGAAATCGAAGAAATCGGTCTCGTTGTGACGCTGGTCGAGGTCGCCCAGATCCTGCTCGGAGAGCCCCAGCTCATCGATAGTCAGCCGCCGTCCATCGAAGTTCCCCAGCACTTCAACCGTGTCTTCGTTGTGGACTTCGAGGTAAACGCGCCGGTCGCGCCAGGTTCCGCTGAATGCGGTCCACTGGCGACTGCCGGCCTCATACTGGTCGCGGCGGTCGATAGTGAAATCGAGATCGCTGAAATCCTCTGCCGCGCCCACCACCGAAAGAGTATCGCCGACTTTGGCTTCAGTGACCTTCAGATGCGCGAGGTCTGGTTGAGCCGCCGCGGGCGCTGGTTTGCGATCGAAGAACATGCTGTTTAATGGGCGCTCGCCGGCGGCAGAGTCTTCTGGATCTCGACAGTGGCCCCACGCTGCCGCTTCATCTCCTCAAGCTCGGCATCGACCGAATGTCCCTGCAATTGCGCGAATTCGTTTTCGAGATCGGTATCTTTGCCCGCACTCGCCAGTTCGCCGAAAGCCTTGGCCGTGGCTTCTTCCTTCGACACCGATTTCTCGAAATTCGCCAGCGTCGCGAACGCGTTATCGGCCTTGCCCACACCGGCCAGCGCTTCGGAAACCTTGCGCTGCGCCATGGCGGCGTTCTTGCGCGCCACCAATGTATTGGCGGTGCGCTCGCCATCGTCGATCTTGTGTTTCAGATCGGTCACCTGCGACTTGAGCGACTCGCTCGCCTGCCGCGCTGAATCGATACCCGCCTGGAGAGACGTAATCTGCTTATCCGACTCGGCCTTGCGCGCCAGAGCCTTTTTCGCGAGATCCTCATTGCCGGCATCGAGAGCCTGGCCTGCACGATCCTTCCATTCCTGCGACTGCTTGACGTATTTCTGATACTCGGCGTCGAGCTGGTTGTAATTGCTCATCGCGCTCGCCGAAGCGCGAACCACGTTGTTCAGTTCGTTCTTCATGTCGATCACGGTCTGGCGAACCGTGGCTTCGAAGGTCGCGTCCTCAATGGTGTCCATGCCCTTGTTGGCCTGGCCGCGCGCCACGCGTCCGGCGCGATTGAATATGTCTGAGAAGAATGCCATATGGATAAGTCCTTATCTGAGATCTTTGCCGATTAGCTCGGCTGCATGCACAACATCGGCCAGCAAAAAACTTACGCACGACAGGATATCGTCTTCATCGTCGGCGCCCATATCCTGCAGTTTGCAGAAGTTATTCAGGGTGACGGATCTCTCGCCGCCGCCCGCATCGTGAAGCTGGAAATGGGAGGTGGAAATTCCGCTATCTGCCGCAAGCATTTTGCGCATCAGGCCGGCGGTGATTTTAGAGGAAGGGACAGTCGCGCAGACGACGGAGAGAAAGAGAATTTCCCCCTGCAGCACGGCCTGGACGGCGATGCCGCTGTCGGTCTCCTGAATGCGGAGCCCGTCTGGGCCGGTCTGAGTGACGGCATAGCCTTTCCCTGCGAGCAGGGCGAGTATTTGTCCGATGTTGGTGTCGGTTGTTGGCGAAACAGCGCTTGGCGGCATATAAGTGATACGGGCTGGAGGTGACGTTTGTTCGGTCGGCCTGACGGCCATCTGTAGTATAAAAGGCGCGTCGCCTTCGAGGAAATCGTAGCTACTCAGAAATTCCGCTTTTTCCCAGCGGAGGGTTTCGAAGATGCGGTTCTCCAGGACGCCCCTCCAGGCGGGAACTCTGAGAAAAATCAGCAGAATCGGTTTTTTGCCGGGATAAGTGAACTCATACCGCGCCGCTTCGATCGCGGGTTCGGATTCAATCCCGAGTTCCTCGCGCAGTTCCCTGACCAGCGCTTCCCCGGGCGATTCGCCGGCTTCCACCTTGCCGCCGGGAAACTCCCATTTCAGCGGATGCGGCTGGTCGGCGCGGCGCTGGCAGATCAGAATCCGACCATTTTTCGACAGAAGTCCGGCCACTACGTTTGTCATGAATAGTTAATACATCCAGCCCGGAAACCATTGGCGCGGGACAGCGCTCTTTGCGCTTTTCCGCATACGGCCTACCATTGGATCACAGAATGCGCCCGGAGTTGATCGATCACTTCCCACCGATCACTTCCCACGATCATTCCCAGAGTCCCCGGAACGTGGGCGAATTGCCAATGGATCGAAACACGCGGCAGTGCTCTGCGCGGACGCCGCGAACGCTCTGCTGAAATCCCTCCAGTGAAAACGAAAAAGCAAACCCATTCGCTGCAGTCGCCGCGACCCATTCGCTTTTACAAAACGAAGCCAATCCGGTCTGAAACCTTGTTTGAAAAAGCAAACCCATTTGCCTGGAACAGCGGCCCTGCTCTCTGGAACAGCGGCCCTGCTCTGATGTAGTGTAAGCGCGGAAAGCCGGGCAGTAAGGCTAAAGTCAGCCAGTGCAACGCAAAGTGGCTGTGACCGCCGGCGATGCTCCTGCAATATCGTGAGAACTCCTTAGCAAGGTCGGGCGCCCTCCTGGCAGGCTGGCCGTTGGAGTCGCAAACCCATTCAAGCGCTGGATCCAATCCTTGAACGGACGGGCCGAGGAGACGGTCAAACAGAGGCCGAAAACGTCCCAGTTTTCTCATAGATGTGGATAGAATAGTCATCACATGGCAAACAAAAAGGAAACACAAGAGCCGACCGACGGCGTTTTGGTCGCCGCTGCCAAAACCATTGGTTTGGCTGCGGGATCCATCGCGGCGGCAGTGGGTATGACCGCACCCCAAAAGCAGAAGGTGCCTAAGCTGGTGAATAAGAATAAGAGCCGATTGCCACGGCGACAGAAGAAGGCGACGAAAAAAGCCGTAACGGGGACGAAACGGGCGGGCAAAGTAACAGCGAAGGGCTGAATCACGCAGCCATTCTGGAAACCATGTGAGGAACAAGCTACTTTAGCGACGGCCTCACGATGGGGCCCGCAATCCCGGGCAGGGCCGGATCGCCGGGAGCGAACTGGCTCAAGCACCCCATGATGGAGGGCGACCAGCCGGGCTTCGACGAAGTTCGCAGATGAGGCGTGCGGGTTTCGGGACGTGGGAGCGACAGCGATAGCTACCGAAATTAACGGATATCGGGCACTGTTCCCGGACCGCCGTTTTTGGGATAAGCCGCCGCGCATTCACGAGGTCGGCTGCTACTTCCGTTCCTGCGTGGCTCGCGTTTGTGTCATCCTCATTTGAGAAGGCAATGAACCGCAAACCCGCTGCCCGTGTCTCGCCGGTTTCGATTCGTTTCGCTCTGGCAATGTGCGCGTTGCTGCCCGGAAGCGGTTTTGCTCAAAGCGAGACCGGGCGGCCGCAATTCGATGCCGCGTCTTGTCAAAGTCAACGAGTCGGGCGATCGGCCGTTCACGCGATACGATCCGACTCGGGTCGATCTTCGCAAGGCGAGCATTAAGCACCTGGTCTGCAGGGCCTGGCGATTGCCGGACTATAAGATCGTCTGGCCTGCATGGGTCGCCGCGCAGCGCGGCTCGCGTGGCTACGATGTTTCGGTCATCTTCCCTCGCGATACGAGTTCGGAGCTGCTGAATCTAATGTTTCAGGATCTGCTCGCGACCCGTTTCGGACTGGTCACACACTGGGAAACGCGTGGCCTGAAGGCGTTCGAAGTGCGGGTTTCCGAACAGGGTTCGAAGCTGCGGGCAGCGAAAAGCCCGGCACCGGCGACCGACTTCCCGAAGTACACCACGAAAACCGAAGCCGGCCTGTGGCATTTCAGTAGTCAGCTCGGCGGAGCGCCGTCTGGGCTGACGGTCACCGGCTTCCTCGAGGCCATCGACGCCACGCACATTCTGGATCGCCCGCTGCTGGACGCGACCGGTATCCAGGGAAACTATGACATTGAGCTGAGCGCACCGACGGATGTCCCGGAGAACAGGCCGGACCCAAGTGAATTGCTGAAGGCGGTGGAAAAGCAACTGGGCCTGAAAGTGACACTGAAAATGCTGCCGCTCCGGATGCTGGTCATCGATCGGATGGAGCGGATTCCGACGGAAAACTGATCTGTTGCGTCTCTGACATCCAACCAGCCTCGAACAGTCCCGCTACCGAAGCCTGACCGCTGCACGAAGCATGACCGCTGCTTGACTTCCCTCCATCGGCGTTGATACATTCGGTTCGCTATAAAATACGAACGTCGTGCAATACGCAACGACGAAGCGCGGGGAAAGATAAGGAAATAGAAACATGTACGTAGTTGCCGCCGAGTATTACGCCAAAGAAGGTAAGGACGACGAGATCGCCGCGAGCCCGCAAACCATGAATCCGATTTCAGGCACTGAGCCGGGCTGCGCGCTTTACACCGTCAACCGCTCGCTCGAAGATCCGCGCAAGTTCCTCCTTTATGAGCAGTATCACGACCGTGCGGGCTACTACGATGCCCACATGACGCCGGAACCGTTCAAGGAAAACATCTTCGGCAAAGTTGTCCTCATGCAGGAGACGCGCGTCCGCGATTTCTACGACGTGCTGCAACCCGCCTGAAAGAACCGCAGTCATCCGGATTGGGGAAAGCGAATGTCGATCCAGAGCATCAATCCAGCCACAGGCAAACTCATCGCGAGTTTTGAGGCACTTTCGCCGGCGGCCATCGAAGAACGACTACAACTTTCATCAGAGGCATTCGCGCTCTGGAAACGAACCTCGTTTTCAGCGCGCGCGGAGCTCCTGCTCCGTGCAGCCGCAATTCTGGAAGCTGAGTCTGAGGCACTCGGGCGTTTGATGACAGCAGAGATGGGCAAGCCGGTTCGGTTTGCCATCGGCGAGGTGCTGAAATCAGCGCGCGGTTGCAGGTATTATGCGGAACACGCGGAGCGCTGCCTGGCTGACGCCGATATCGCCACCGAAGCAAAGCGCAGCTATATTCGCTATGAGCCGGTCGGCGCGGTTCTGGCGATCATGCCGTGGAACTTTCCGTTTTGGCAGGTGTTCCGGTTCGCCGCGCCGGCGCTGATGGCCGGGAACGTGGCGCTGTTGAAACATGCGCCAAACGTGCCGCAGTGCGCGCTTGCGATTGAAAAGATCTTCCTGGACGCTGGTCTTCCGCCGGGTGTCTTCCAGACCCTCCTGCTGGAAACCGATCAGGTCCCCGCGCTTCTTCGCGACAAGCGGGTTCACGCTGTCACGCTGACGGGCAGCGATATTGCGGGGCGCGCCGTGGCGGCTCAGGCGGGCGCGGCACTCAAGAAAAGCGTCCTCGAACTTGGTGGCAGCGATCCTTTTATCGTCATGGCCTCGGCCGACCTTGAACGCGCCGTCCCTGCAGCGGTGAACTCGCGAACCGGCAACAGCGGGCAATCCTGCATCGCCGCCAAGCGGTTCATTGTCTCGCGCGCCGTTGCGGACGAGTTTGTGGCTCGCTTCGTGACGGCCATGAGGGCACTGAAAGTCGGTGATCCGCTGGACCCTGCCACCGACCTGGGGCCGATGGCCAGGCCCGATCTTCTGGCGAAGCTGGATTCGCAGGTGCGGGCGACGCTCGCTCGCGGCGCGCGGGCTCTTATCGGCGGAGCGCCCCTGGCCGGTCCCGGCAGTTACTATCCGCCGACGGTCCTCGTGGATGTCCCTCCCGATTCCCCCGCTGGGTGCGAAGAACTCTTCGGCCCGGTTGCCTCAGTCTTCATCGTGGACACGCTCGAAGAAGCGCTTCGCCTGGCAAATGACACCATCTACGGTCTGGGCGCCAGCCTCTGGTCAAACGACCCGAGTGAGCAGCAGTTGTTCGTCAACGAGATTGAAGCCGGCCAGGCTTTCGTCAATGCGATGGTCGCATCCGACCCACGTGTACCCTTTGGCGGCATCAAAACCTCTGGCTACGGACGCGAACTGGGCGACGAGGGAATTCGCGAATTTGTCCAGATAAAGACCGTCTGGGTGGCCTGAGCACCGCGCTCCCCGGCATGATTCCGACGTGCGGCACAAAGTGCAGACGCGTGGGTGTCAGCAACCGGAGGCCACTGGGAAGCGACCATAAACAAACACGGTTCCCGCTGCCGATCCATTGCCTGACTTATCGGCATTCACTCCACAACACTAAATTGATATTGACCCTCGGCGAGCGCGGCACGCACTTCTTCCGCATGATCGCGACCGCGAGTCTCCATTGTGATGTCGATGGCTGTTTCACTTAGACTGACGCCATAGTGTGCCCGATTGTGTTGCGTCTCTACAATGTTCGCGTTCACCCTTGCGATAACGGAGGCCAAACCTTCCAGCGCGCCTGGGTAGTCGGGTAGTTTTACGCGGAGCCTGAGACGGCGTCCGTCCCGGACCAAACCGCGCTCAATGATTCTCGCGAGCAGGTTCACGTCCAGATTGCCGCCGGAAACCACTACCCCAACCTTCTTTCCCCGATGACCGGTGCAACCTTGAAGAACAGCCGCAAGGGCTACGGCCCCGGCACCTTCGGCGAGCGTTTTCTCCCGCTCTAATAGAACCAGAATGGCCGCTGCGATTTCTTCTTCTTCGACCGTAACGATCTTATCGACATGGTGCGCAACCAAGGGCAGGGTGAGCTTCCCGACTTTGCGGACGGCGATCCCGTCCGCAAGAGTCGGTTCGGCAGGAATAGTAACCGGCTCCCCGTGATCCAACGCAGCGTTCATGGAAGGGAGTCGCGCCGTCTGCACTCCAACTATTTCGACGTTGGGGCGAAGTTCCTTCACGGCGCACGCGATTCCGGCAATGAGCCCTCCACCACCGATCGGCGCCACGATAACGTCGAGGGTCGGTTCCTGATCCAGCATTTCCAAACCGATGGTTCCCTGACCTGCGATGACATCCTCGTCGTCGAAGGCATGGAGGAAGGTGGCATTTAGTTGCGCACACCGTTCCAGTGCGGCCTCGTAGGCTTCGTCGTAGTTAGCGCCGTGCAACACAACTTCCGCGCCGTATCCACGGGTCGCCGTCACTTTGACAAGAGGTGTGGAGCGGGGCATCCAAATCTCCGCACGGATTCCACGAAGCATCGAATGAAAAGCTACTCCCTGACCGTGGTTACCAGCCGATGCGGCAATCACACCGCGACTGCGCTCTACGTCGCTCAGGGAAAGAATTCGGTTAAGAGCACCTCTTTCCTTGAACGAGCCGGTCATCTGGGAGTTCTCAAGTTTCAGGTAAATTTCATTGCCGCAAAGTCGCGAGAGCGCGGCCGAATATGCGAGCTGAGACTTTTTGATCGAACCGCCGATCCGGTGCGCAGCCGCTTCGATTCTTTCCAGATTCATCATGCGGGTGGCCTCGCGTAAGTGGTCGTCTTCATCTGTCTCTCCTGCGGTGGAAATAAAAAAAGCCCCAGAGCGAACCGAAGTCCGTCTGGGGCCCAACTACTTGTGAAACGAAATGTCTCGATTCGCAGGCTGGCTCAGGCGGAGCTGGCGATAATAATCGCCACCGCCGTGTTAATGCCTATGTCGTGAATCTGAGAATTCATGAATTAGTGAGCTTCTGCGCTGCTTACAATATTATATCTCTGAGTAGAGACAGAGGTTGAAGACATCCTGGCTGCCGTTGTTTAAGGATTGCCAAGAACACGCTCGAATGGCGTGGCAACGAGGTCGTGGATTCGCGGCCCCGGCGCCCCCGATCCGTGAGATCCTTTATCTTCTATCTTTTATCTTTGGCGGCGCGGGACCGCGCCCTTTGCGCTTTTGACGATGAAACTCTTTGTTCTGCTGACTACGCTGGTGCTGGCGGCTGCCAGTGCCCAGATCCGCAAGCCGGCCAATCCGCTCGGCGACTCGCCCCAGGTCGCCGAGGCCGGCCGTCTCATCTACAACCGGTCGTGCACTGGCTGCCACGGGCCGGACGGCGCCGATGGCGACCGCGCCCCGGGCCTTGACGGCAACCGCCGCTACTTCCGAGTCAGCGAGGCGGCCATTTTCGAAACGCTCAAAGCGGGCATTCCCGGTACGGTTATGCCCGCCTCCGGCCTGCCCGACAACGACATCTGGAAGATTGTCACCTTCATCCGGGCCATTCGGGCAACCGCGTCGGACCTCGTGGTGCCAGGCAGCGTTCCAAACGGCATGAGCGTTTTCAATGGCGCGGGGGGCTGCGTCCAGTGCCACATGATCCGTGGACAGGGCGGTATCATCGGGCCCGACCTGTCCAGCATCGGCGCGCAGCTCAACCTTAACCGGATCCGCGACGCCCTCACCAGAGAACGCCCCATTCCTAATGGCTATCGCCCTGTCACCGCGACCACCGCCACGGGCGAAAAGATCACCGGCATCGCGCGCAACCGGGACGCCTTCTCGCTGCAGGTTCTCGACGCGCAGGGCAAACTGCACCTGCTCGACACTGCCCGGCTCCGCGGCATCGTCTACGCCGATAAGTCACTCATGCCTCACGATTACGACAAGAAGTTGACCCCGGCCCAATACCGGGACCTGGTGGCCATGCTCGCCGTCCAGGCGCGCACCAAAGTGAAGATTACATGGCAGGGCGAAAATGAGGTGGGCCGATGATCATCCGCATCGTTGCAGCCCTCGGGCTCCTGGCGGCGGCGCTCGAAGCACAGGTCACCGATGTCCAGTTGAGGGACGCCAATCCCGCCAACTGGCTTTCATACAACGGCAGTTACGACAGCCGCCGCCACTCTTCGCTCAAACAGGTCAACACCGCGACCATCGACGGGCTCGTCCCCAGGTGGATCTATCACGTCCCCGGCGCGAGCCGCCTCCAGACCGTGCCCATCGTGGTCGATGGCGTCATGTATGTGAGCCAGCCAAACGAGGTTTACGCCGTTGACGCCCGCACCGGTCGCCAAATCTGGGAATACCACCGCATCCCGGCAATCCAGAAAGGGCCCAACCGCGGCGTTGCCGTGTGGAAGGACAAGGTTTATGTCACTACGCCCGACGCGCATCTGATTGCCCTCAATGCGGGTAGCGGCAACGTTGTGTGGGAGGCCAAACTGGCCGAGGCAAGCGACGGCTACTGGTCCCCTGGCGCTCCCCTCGTGGTTAACGGCAAGGTCATCGCCGGTTCCGCCCCCGGCGACCACGGTCTGAACGGCTTTCTCGACGCGTATGACGCCACCACCGGCGAGCGGCTCTGGCGCTTCAATCCCATCCCGCGCCCCGGCGAGCCCGGCAGCGACACATGGCCCGGCGATTCCTGGAAGTCCGCGGGTGGTAATACCTGGCTCACCGGCAGCTACGATCCCGAACTCAACCTCCTTTACTGGGGTATCGGCAACCCGGCGCCGGATTTCAACGGCGACGTCCGGATTGGCGACAACCTTTACACCGAATCCGTCGTCGCGCTCGATCTGGACACCGGTCGTCTGAGATGGTATTTCCAGTTCACACCTCACGACACCATGGACTGGGACGCCGTCGAAGTCCCCATCCTCGTGGACGCACCTTACCAGGGAAAAATGCGCAAGCTGATGGCGCATGCCGACCGCAACGGCTTCTACTATCTGCTTGACCGCACCAATGGAAAGTTCCTCACCGGCACCCCGTTTGTGCAGCACATGAACTGGGCCAGCGGATTGACCGCGGAGGGCCGGCCCATCCGCATTCCCGGTATTGAGCCCTCTCTGAAGGGTACGGTTGTTTGCCCCTCCGCCATTGGCGCGGCGAATTGGCAGTCTCCGGCCTATAGCCCGGATACAGGCCTGTTCTACGTGGTCGCGCAGGAAGGTTGTGGCCTGGCCAACAAATCCACCGAGACGTTCCGGCCGGGCGGTTTCCAATACCGCGCCACCGGCGACGTGGAGATCCGCGACGACTCCTGGAAAGTCTACGTCCGGGCGCTGGATCTCACCACCGGCAAGCTCAGGTGGGAGATGGAACGCATCGGCTCGACTGGTTTCGGGGGCGGATTGCTCTCAACTGCGGGCGGACTGCTCTTTTCGGCCGAGCTGAACGGCGAATTCGTAGCCTATGATTCGAAGACCGGCGAGACCCTGTGGCACTTCTACACCGGCCAGCCGATCTCGGCTCAGCCGATCACTTACACGGTGGACGGGAAACAATACGTCGGGCTTGCGGCCGGTGGCGACATCATCGGCTTCAGCCTCTTCGAGCCCAGAGCGATTAAGAAATGAGTTATCTGAACGTGAACAGGCTTTTGCCCGCGGCACTTTTTTTGGCAGCACTGCCCCTGCCGGCCCAAATCCGCTACACGGTCTCCGACGAGCTTGCTGCCGGGCCCGGCTCCCCTGAAGTCGTCGTACTGCGCGATGTTGTGGCAGGTGTCGAAGCTGCGGTAACCCCATCGAAGGGCGGAGAACTGGCCAGCTACCGAGTCCGCGTGAAGGGCGAGTGGACCGAATTTCTCTACCGCGCGCGCGACTATTCGAGCTCCGGTTTTGCCGGTAAAGGCCCGCTCATCTGGCCGGCCTTCGGCGCGCAATACCCCGTCGGCACGGTCCCCGCCAACAGTTGTGGTCCGGGCACCTGGTCATCCGGCGGCAAGGCCTACGAGATGCCCTGCCACGGGTTCGCCAAAAATCTTCCCTGGAAGGAAGTCTCCCGTTCCGCCGACCAGTCCGGCGCGCGCGTCACGGTGGAACTGCGCGACTCCGAACAGACCCGCCCGTCCTACCCGTTCGCGTTCCGCGTCACCGCCAGCTACGAACTCTCAGGCGGTCATCTGACCATCGACTACAAGATCACTTCGGATAGCTCCAATAAGGTCGAAATGCCGTTTTCCATCGGGAACCATATCGCCTTCAACGTGCCATTCGTGAAGGGCACCGACCCTGGAAAAATGACGCTCGAAACCGCGTCCACTATCCAGATGATGCGGAACGACAAGGGTCTCCTGAACGGCGAGCGGAAGCCGCGCTCTTTCCAGACGCCGGTGGCCCTCGGCGATTTCGACGCCGTCACAGCCCTGCCCATGGGCGGGTACCGCAGTCAGCCCTATGCCCGGCTTGTCGATCCCCAGGGCGTCTCGCTGCGCCTGACCCAACAGGCCAGTTCCACCCTTGGCGAGCCGCTGGTCCGCTTCAATCTCTATGGCGGCCCTAAAGCCGGCTATTTCTGCCCGGAGCCGATTTTCGGCATCCAAAACTCGCTCAATTCCGGCCAGGGCGCTGTGAAACTCCAGCCGGGCAGGGATTGGAAGTGGCGTCTTGAACTCCAGGTCGATACGGCTGCGCCACCTGCCCCCGCCGCCGGGATCGAGAAGGTCGGCGGGGATTTCGCCTTCGTCGAAGGGCCGGTTTGGTCGAAACAAGGTTTTCTCATCTTCAGCGATATCTACAACTCGCGGATCATGAAGATCGCCGGCTCATCCAGCCCCGAAATCTATCGCAACTACACCAATGCCGCGAATGGCAACTCCATGGATTCGCAAGGCCGCCTCTACTCCGCCGAGCGTGACGGCCGGCGTATTTCCCGCATGGAAAAGGACGGCTCCGTAACCGTCCTCGCCTCGGAATGGCAGGGCAAGCGCCTCAATTCCCCTAACGATATCGTCGTCCGGCGCGACGGACACGTCTACTTTACCGACCCCGCTTCGAAAGCCGTCCTCGAGCCTCAGGAACTCAGCTTCAACGGGGTTTACCACATTTCGCCGGACGGCAAGCTGTCGCTGATCACTCAAAAAATGGGACGGCCCAACGGCGTCGCGCTCACACCCGACGGCCGCACACTTTACATCGCCGATTCCGAAGAACGCAAGATCCTGGCCTGGGATCTGGACGGCAGGGGTGACGCGTCGAGGGAGCGTGTCTTCATCTCCGGCATCGAAGGCACGCCCGACGGTCTCCGGGTGGCCGAAAACGGGAACCTGTATATAGCGGCAAAAGGGATCGCCGTCTATTCCCCCGCCGGGAAAATTCTGCGCACGATTGACTTCCCGGAAACTCCCGCCAATTGTGCGTTCGGCGGTTCCGATCTCAAGACGCTATACGTGACGGCCCGAACCTCTGTCTACAGCGTCCGCATACCGGATCGAGGTTCACTGCAGTATTGATATAAGTTACAAATTCGCGCGGAGGTGTTTACATGCAATTCTTTTCAAGAATCCGGTTCGCGGCGATCTATCTTTCGATGGCCGGTCTGCCTCTGGCAGCCGCTCAAAAGGTCGCGATTTTGACCGATGGCAATACGGGCCTGCCCGCCTCGCACGGTGTGGAGGTGTTGCGCCAGGCAGTTCAGGCCAGGGGGTTCGAGATTATCGACAGCCCGAAAGGCGCCAAGTTCCAGATCGTAGTGGGCGGGTCTGCCGCCGAAACTGCCGCCCGCGCGATCAAGGGCCGGGGCGCGGTTATGCCCAAAGGTCCGGAAGCACTCGCGGCCTGGCGCGGGCGCATCAATGGCATCCCGGCAGTCGTTCTTGCCGGCGGCGATTCCCGGGGGCTAATGTACGCGGCCATCGATACCGCCGAGAAGATCTCCGCATCAACCGGTGCAGATCCCTTTCAATCTGTGCACGACATATTGGAGACGCCCTACATCGCAGAGCGCGGCATTTCCACCTACACGATGCAGCGGGCGTACTTCGAACAGCGTCTCTACGACGAGCGATACTGGACCCGCTATTTCGACATGCTGGCGGCTGACCGCATCAACAGCTTCGTCGTGATCTTTGGTTACGAAGACGGCGGCTTCCTGGCCCCGGTATATCCCTACTTCTTCAACACACCGGGATTTACCGGCGTCGAGATGGTGGGGATCACTGCCGCGCAGCAGGCAAAGAACGTGGCGGCATTCAAAGCCATGATCCGGATCGCGCATGAGCGTGGAATCGACGTGACGGCCGGCATCTGGGACCACATTTATCGCGGCGGGGTACAGGGAGGGGGCATCCCGGGCGCCTCGGAAAATGCCGGGAAGCGGGTGCATGGACTGGTTTTCGGCGTTACGACCGACAACCTGTCGACTTACACCAAAGCGGCGCTGAATCGTTTTCTTGAGGTCTTCCCGGAAGTGGATGCGATCCAGTTCCGCATGCACGATGAATCGGGCCTCAAGCACGAGGAGATGCAATCGTTCTGGCACGACGTCTTTACTGCGATCAAACGGGATCATCCGAATCTGCGCCTCGATCTTCGCGCTAAAGAGTTGCCCGACGCGGTCATCAACGACGCCGTCGATCTCGGCCTGCAGTCTCGCGTCTCGACCAAGTACTGGATGGAGCAGATGGGGATGCCCTTTCATCCAACTCACATCAATACGCAGAATCAGGCGGAGCGCCGCCACGGCTATGCCGACCTGCTGCGCTATCCGCAGCGCTACCGGATTCACTGGCAGCTTTGGAATGGCGGCACCACCAGACTGCTGTTGTGGGGCGATCCGGAATATGTGCGCCGGTTCGCCGGCACGGTGCGGCTCTATGACGGCACCAGCTTCGAAGTGAATGAGATGCTCGCGACCAAGATGTTAGGCGAGCCGCAGGACGACCCGCCGCTCGATATTCTCAATCCCAAAGACCGGTATTACGATTACGAGTTTGAAAGGTACTGGCATTTTTATCGGGTCTGGGGCCGGGTCAGTTACAACCCCGGCGCTGAACCGGAAGTCTGGACGCGGGAGTTCGACAGTCGATTCGGTCCCGCGGCCGGAGCGCATCTTATGAAAGGTCTTCATCTCGCCAGCAACGTTCTGCCCCGCATTGTTGCTGCCAGCTATCTCTACCAGAACTTTCCAACCACGCGCGGCTGGGCCGAGATGAACCGGCAGGGAAGCCTCCAGCAATACGCCAATGAGGATGGCAGCGACATCCAGCAGTTTATGAATGTGCGCGATGAGGCAAAGAGCATTCTGGCCGGCACACCCACACCCATGCGCCGGCCGGAAGAGACCAGCCGCTGGTTCGCGGCAACCGCCGATTCCATTCTGTCTGAGGTGGCGCAGGCCGGGAAAGCGGGCGGAAAGGGATCCGGCAACGAATTTCTATCGACTACGACGGATCTGAAGATTCTGGCCGGTCTGGCGCGCTACCATTCGTTCCGGCTTCTCGCCGGGGTGAGCTATAACCTCTACAAGCAATCCGGCAATCTGGCCGCATTCGATGACGCTATTGCTTCGGAACGGCATGCGATGGAGGCGTGGAAGCAAATGGTGGATGCCGCGGGAGACGTCTACAGCAAGCACCTCGCTTTCGGCGTACATGCGGTGGGTTTCAGCCGTCATTGGGAAGAAGAGTACGCGCTGCTCGGCCGTGATTTCGAGAAGCTTCTCGCGGAACGCGCCGCAGCGAAGGACAAGCCTGGATCGGTGCATGCCGTGCCAATGGCTGCGAGTCCCGTTCCCCCTCGCGCGCAGATAACCTCCGAAAAATCGGCCACGCCGGGGCGGGACTTCCCTGTATCGGTCCGCGTCAGCGCTCCATCGGGTACGGCGTCCGTTCGCCTGAGATACCGGCATGTCAACCAGACCGAAGACTATCTGAACGTGGACATGACCCTGGACTCGAAAACGGGAAATTATGTGGGAGCGATTCCGGGTTCCTTTATCAATCCCACCTGGGACGTGATGTATTTCGTTGAGACCATCGGAAGCAACGGCGGCGGCAGAATGTACCCCGACCTTGAGGTGGAAACCCCTTACGTAGTGGTTGTGGTGAAGCGCTGAACAAGCCCGGAAATCAAGTCCGGAAAATCAATGAATTTTCAGAGACTCAAGGGAGGTGAGGAGCGGCTTGCCGCCTCTCTCTCCCGCGCCGCCGGCAGTGTAGAGGGTCCCATCCATGTAGACGGTTCCAGTGCCGTGCCTTCCTTCCAAAAGGCTGGGCAGTGAGCGCCAGACCTGGCGCACCGTATCAAAGGCTTCGACCTCTGAGTGAGCTGGCAGATGGCTCATGCTTTCGCCGCCAACCACAATGAAGTCCGATCCCACCGTCACCGTGCCTGCCCCTGCGCGAAGAGTGGGAAGATTGCACTTCGCCGGCAAAGTCGACCAGCTGCCTTTGCTGAAGTCGAATACGTCGATCTCCGGAATGGTGAGATCAAAGACCTGATTGGTCACGAATGAGCTACGGCGCCCGCCGGCGGCATAAAGCTTTCCGTTGATGATCGCGGCTTCAAAGTGATCGCGAGCGCGGGGTGCATCCGGTAATTCCGTCCACTTCTTTGTGGCGAAGTCGTAACTGTCGAACCAATTCACCCAGCCATCCGTGTGCCCGTTTTTGATTCCCGCTGTCAGGTACAGCTTTCCATCGCGGACGACGGTGCCTGCGCCGCCTCTCCTGCGCGCGGGCGGCACAGGCTCACCCGTGGACCAGGCGTCTTTGGCTGGATCGTAGATGAAGATATTGCCGAGGGGCGCCTCCCTCGGATAATTACCCGTCATGGCGCCCGCGACGTAGATGCGCCCTTGCCACGCCACGGCCTGGAAGTGATGCATTTCAACAGGAGGCGGCGCCCCCGCCGACCACGTCCTGGTCTTAGGGTCGAAAATGTCCACGGGCACGATTCCCCGGCCGCCCAGCAGATACATACGATCGCCACACCTGACGAAGGATGCTTCCTCTCGCGGATGAAAGTGCCCGGTGGCATTCACAAGCGACCACTTTCCACTAACTTCCTGCGCCGCGAGCAACGGCGAAAGGCACAAGGCGGCCCCAAGCAAAGCAGCTCTGAATCGACCAGCTGTCACTTTCATCTTCTCCTCCATTTTTAAAGTACTGGACCCTGCTGCCGACTGTATAACATCCCGCTCCGGAACAATTTCGCAAAATTCGCGATCGTGGAATTTGGCTCCCTCAAGCGATTGTCCTGAAGTCGCTGACCACGGCTTCTTCAGAAAAGAGAAAAGGTTGTGTCCGGTTGGCCGGATGGTTCTTCGCGAAGGCACAGATTGCCAAGAGTCTGGTACTGGATCTTCGAAAAGGGCAGCCTCAGGGTCGCCGTGAAAAGCGCGCCAGGCGGGAAAGATCCGCTTCATCAGCTTCTCCAGACACAAAGATCCGCAGATTCATCGTGGATGAACTGCGGCGCTACAAAATTGAGTCTGCCTGTGTCGGCGCAGTTACTTTCCTTGCCTTCCGACGCGATTAGTATATAAGATAACGGAACAGGAGAGCTCGTAATGTTTACAGTCAAACGTCCAGGGGCGTTCAGGGCAACGTTGTTAGGAGTTATGGTCTGCGCAGGCATGGCTTTTGCGCAGTCGGAAC
>JBDUBZ010000043.1:0-15599 GCA_040003745.1 Terriglobia bacterium | reverse complement strand
CGCCATGGATCCTAAAGAAGGAGTTCAATACGTGGGCCGGTCGGCCGACTGGGGACTGCAGCGGCACGCTGCTTTCGATGAAAACGATTACCACAAGCCTTCCGACGAGGTAAAGCCCGACTGGGATCTCGCGGGCGCGGTCGAGGATCTTGGCGTCTACTTTGAAGTGGGCTATCGCGTAGCCCAGAACGATACGTGGCCCGAGTGGAAGCCCGGCACGGAGTTTAAGGCCAAACGCGACGCCATGATGAAATAGTCCCGGTATCGATATGGCGCTGCACGACTACATTCTTCACAATGGCCGGATCGTACCCGCCGCTCAGGCGGACCTGTTCGCGGGCCAGCTTGGGCTGCTGGCGGGCTGGGGCGTGTTCAGCACCCTGCGGGTGAAGGACGGAGCTCTCTTCGCATGGGACCGTCACTGGGCGCGCATGTCGCGCGACGCGATAATGCTGAACGTAGCCATGCCACCCGATCGGGGCGTAGTCGAATCCGAACTGCTCCGCCTCATTGAAGCCAATGGACATCCCGATTGCACTCTGCGCCTGGTGGTGGTGCGTAATACCGGGGGAATGTGGGAAGGCCCGACGCCGGATTCGCGGACTTCCGATCTGCTCGCGCTCACGGCCGATTCCAAAGGCTGGGGTGAAAGCGTGGCGCTCACCATTCAGCCAAATGCGCGCTTCGCCGCCAACGAATTCGCGGGGGCTAAGGTACTGTCCTGGGCGCAAAACCTCACCTGGGCCGAGCGCGCCACCAAAGCCGGTTTCGATGAAGTGATCCTGCTCAATGAGCATGGACGCGTGGCGGAATGCACGTCGGCCAACATCTTCGCCGTACACGGAAATCTTGCCACCACGCCTCCGTTAGGAGAAGGCTGTCTGGGTGGCATAACGCGGGAAATCCTGCTGGAGTTTCCCGGCGTGCGAGAAGGCGTTCTGAACCTGGAAGACCTTTACAGCGCCGACGAAGTCTTCATTACATCGACCACGCGGGATCTGCTTCCCGTCGCCCGCATTGGGGACAGGAAACCTGGGCGCGATGGGCGGCTCCGCACTCAGCTCATCACCGCTTTCCGGAACTTTGTTGCCACGGATATCGCCCGACGCAGAGGCGCGGCGGTTCCGGCATAGACCGCAATGATCAGTTGCCCCAATTGCGGGAGCCGTTTTCTGCGCGATTCGCAGTCGCGCGATGCGGAAGAAAAGCGGCTCAAGTGGCGCCTCAAAGCGACGTACCGCTGCGAGGATTGCAAGGTCCGGTTCATCGCTCCTACGATCGTCTTCAGCGATCTAAAATTCGCGCGCTGCCCCAAATGCGATCGCATGGACCTCAACGGGTGGACCGGCAAGACCTACACGCCTCACTTCTTCTGGACAGGTTTTAAATTGATGTTCGGGGCCACGCGTTTTCGCTGCGAATATTGCCGCCTCAACTTCGCTAGTTTTCGCAGGCGGAAGGAAACATTCACCTTCAAGCGCTGGGAGAACATTGGGGCTGAGAAGCGCAGAAAAGAGAATGCGCGCGGGGAACTTTAACCCGAACGGAAGCAAGAGAATGATCGGCATTCAGCCTGCCGAACTGCCGCGGGATCTGGAAGAAGTACGCAGCCTGTTCCGTGAGTATGCGGCGAGTTTGAACGTGGACCTTTGCTTTCAGAATTTCGAAGCCGAACTCGCCGATTTGCCAGGTAAATACCAGACGCCCGAAGGCCGGCTCCTGCTGGCATGGATGGATAACGCGCCCGTGGGTTGCGCCGCTCTGCGCCCGCTCGAAGGTGGCGCCTGCGAAATGAAGCGGCTGTATGTGCGGCCCGCGGCGCGCGGGGAGCAGGTTGGCCGGCGGCTTGCGGAGAGTGTGTGCGAGGAAGCCCGCGCCGCTGGATATTCGCGAATCTGCCTCGATACGCTGCCGAGCATGGCCGCGGCGGTGCAGTTGTACAGAGCTATGGGCTTCCGCCCAATTGAGCCTTACGTATATAACCCGGTGCCTGGGGCTATCTTTCTGGGTCTTGAACTTTAGTATGTTGCCGGGGTAGCTGGTGAACGGTTGTGCCTATGAGACCAGCATGGCCTTCCATGCCTCTTCATCGTGACCCACGCTGATGCGATTGCCGGCCCGCACCAGAGGCAGCCGCAGCAGGCGCGGATCGCGCTCTATCCTTCCCAGCAAGTCGGCATCGGAAACCTTGAGATACTTCAAACCCGCGTCTTCCCAGGCCTTACCCGCTTTGTCGACAAGCGCCGCCAGGCCAAAGCGATCAATGAAGCGTTTGATCTCGCCCGGCGACATCGGCTTCTGCTTCAGATCCACTATGTGCAGCGCAATCCGCCGCTCCTTGAAAAAACGCTCGGCGGCGCGCGAGGGCTGGGAATTTTTCAACCCGAAGATCTGGACGCTGGTGATGCCTGGCATCGCGCGCGTGTCAGGGCTTAACCGGGAGCTTCAGAAACGAAGCCTCCAGGCTGCAGAACAGATTGAATTTCACGATATACCAAAGTGCTTCAAAGCCGTCTGAGAGTCCAATCTTTTTGCCCTGTTCGTAAGTGCGGCCGTGATAGCTGATGGGCACCTCATAGATGGCGCACCCCAGTTTGGCGATCTTGGCGGTGATTTCGATCTCAATGCCGAAGCCACGCGAAGTAATCACCATGTTACGGATAATGCCGCCGCGGAATGCTTTATATCCGGTCTCGACATCGGTGAAATTTACGTTGGTCAGCAGGTTCGAAAACAGAGTGAGGCCCTTATTCGCTACGTAGTGATAGAAGTAGAGCACGCGCGCCGATTTCCGCACCAGGAAACGCGAGCCGAACACCACGTCGGCGTGCCCGTCGAGAATCGGCTGAATCACTTCGGGAATCTCCGAGGGATCGTATTCGAGATCGGCATCCTGCACGATCACGATATCGCCTGTGGTCACGGCAAAACCGGCCTTGAGAGCGGCGCATTTGCCCGCATTCTTCGGCTGCCGCAAAATGCGCACGCGGGGAAGCTTCGCCAGCTCCGCGCAGATGGCTGGCGTGGAATCGGTCGACCCGTCATCCACCACGATCACCTCAAGCACCTGTTGCAGCTTGAGCACCTCTTCCACGACGCTCGCCAGCGTCGCCTCTTCGTTGTAAGCCGGAATGACAACCGACAAACAACCGTCGCTCTGAATTTTCGATTCCAAGTGTGCCTATATTATGCCAATCCCCCCTCAAAACGTTTAAAGCGTATAACCGGGGCGGAATCTCACGCTGAGGTCTCCACGCCCCTTTACCTCAACGCGCAGCGTCCTGTATTCGCCCGGAGATCCACCCGCTGGAACAAAGCTCAACAGATATTGACCATGCAGGTCCCGACTGACCCGTTCGAGCACCCCATCGAGACCCGCGCGCGTCGAGAAATCTGTCTGTTCGCCGCCGGTGAATTTCGCAAGCATGTCTCCAACATTGCTCCGGGTTGCCTTTTTCGCCGCCATGATTAGCGCGCCCAGATTCAAGCTGTAGGCGCCCTGATTCGGCACGAAGGGCTGTGGCTTGCCATCGGGGCGGTCGCATTGATTGCCGCAGTTCCCGCAGGTGCGTGCGCAGACACGGCACTTCTTCGCGGGCTCCGGTGGGTCGCAATATTTCGGCATCTGATTCGTCCACGCGCTCTTCGAAGGGGAGAAGGCGAGCGAATAGACCGTTACATTCAGATGCTGGGCCAGATCTACATCGGCGCTTACAGCCGCGTTCGACGACCGGAAATCGTGTTTTTCCGAAATGAGCAGCAGCACTCGCCGGCGGCCCGCCGGACGGGCGGCAAGCAGATTCAGCGCCGTTGAGACCGCCTCCGCCATGCTGCCACCAACTCCTGTCGCGTCCAGTTTGCGAAGCGCGTTCGCGACCTCGTCTTCGTTCGACGTGAACGGCTGCACGGTGAGCACTTCGCGGCCGAACGCGACCACCGCCGCCTCGCCCTTGTCGCCCGTGATCATGGGACCGATCACGCTTGTTTCTTTGCGAAGCTTGTCGAGCACGATCTGAGCCTCGGGCGTGGTCTGCACCACCACGGCCAGCGAGATCGGCAGCGAGACGTCTTCCATTTGTATGCGCCGGGCCACATTATTGTCGTAGAGCACCAGGTCATCCTCGGTCAGATCGCGCACCGGGCGACCTCGCTTGCCGGCTATCGAAACCGGTACGAGAACCAGCTGGGACTTGCTGCGCAGCATTGTTTCCTGCGCAATCGCGGTGGCCCCGACCACACAGCAGCAAATCAGAATCGCAGCACGCTTCCACATCGGAGACTCTCAAGGAGGCAATCCGCCTGCCATACACTGGGTCTTCACATGAAGAGATTGCTGAACCCGACTGCGGCCATTCTCATGGCGGTGGTCTTCCTCGCGGCCGGAATCTGGAAGATGTCCGACCCCGCGGGCGCGGCCATCCGCCTGCATCAAGCGATGGTCCCCGACTCGCTCAGCCTGTGGACCGCGTCGGCACTCGCGGTCACCGAAACTCTGGCGGGCATAATGCTGCTCGTGCCCCGCTGGCGGCGGTGGGGCGGTCAGCTCGGCAGTGTGCTGCTCATCGCGTTCATGGCGTTCATCGCTCTTCACTACGCGGCGTTGCAAGGCGCGGATTGCTCCTGTTTTCCCTGGGTTAAACGCGCGGTCGGCCCTGGCTTCTTTGTGACCGATGCGCTCATGCTGCTGCTCACTGCCATCGCCTGGTGGAGCGCTCCCCGCACGGCGAGCGTGCGTGGAGCTCTTGTGCTGCTCGTTTGCATTGCGTCCGTCACCGGCTTGTCATACAGGGTGAACCTCGCCAGTCACACAGGCACTCAAGCGCCGCCATCGATCACCGCCGAGGATGGCCAAACCATCTCCCTTCGGGAAGGGCGCGTATTCATCTACTTCTTCGATCCGCAGTGCCTGCATTGTCTTGAGGCCGGACGCCGTCTCGCCGCGCTCAATTGGGGCAGCACGCGGTTCGTCGGAGTGCCCACACAGAATCCGCAGTTCGCCGGCTGGTTCATGGGCAAGGCGGGCCTGCTGGGGAAAGGCCCGGTCTCGCGCGATCTGGCTCTGTTGAAGAAGACGTTTCCGTTCGACCTGCCGCCCGCTGGTGTGGCGCTCGAAGACGGCTATGAAAAAGCGATGGTATTACATTTCGAAGACCAGGAGCCGCGCGCCACCCTTGCGAGACTGAACTTCGCGCGGTAGAGGCCTTCCACCTGCTTCTATGCGACCGGCAGGCAGGAATCACCCCATCTCTTCCCATCGACACCGTGAGGAACAATTACCAATGACTATGAGCGTCAGTCTTAAATCGGCATCTGTATTGTTGATGACTTTTTCCGCTGTTCTATCCGCCGCGCCCCGGCTGGGCCTGAGCACCAATGCGCTGGCAACCGTGAACGTTGCCACCGGCGCCAATGGACCCTCTCAGGCGGTTCAGGCATTCAACCTGGGCGATGGAACGCTGAACCTGACCGCTACCACTTCGGCCTCGTGGCTCACCGCCACCGTGGGCGCGCAGACCGCCTGTTCACAGCCCGGCGGCGTCTGTTACCCGGTCAACATTGGCCTGAACAGCACTCCGCTGCCGGGGGGAATCTTTACCGAATACGTGACCGTTACCGATCCTAACGCTGTCGACTCGCCTCAGGACATTGCCGTTACCGTGAACACGACCGGCGTTCCCGGCGCGATTTCCGCCTATGTCGCTCCCTTTGGAACAACGAACGGCAATGCCATGTTTCCCATCTTCACCAAAGGCGCCGGCGTGCAGTCGACGGTAACGACCCAGAGTGGCGGCAACTGGCTCCAGTTCCTGAATGGTGCTGGTCTGGTGGCCTATCCAGCGCCCTATCTCATCCAGGTCAGCGCGCGTCCGGGCCAGGCGCCCGGCGCCTATACCGGATCCGTGACGCTGACGGGCTCTTCGGTCGCTTCCGATAACAAGGTCATTAATGTCACGTTGAATGTCACGACGTCGCCCATCGTCGATACCACCGAAGTTACTCCGATCCGCCTGACTGGATTTCCCGGCGGCGGCCCCGTGGTTTCCGCCGTTACGCTGAACAGCGTCGGCCAGGGAACGCTGGCGATCACGGCTGGAAGTTCCGCCGCGAAATTCCTATCGGCCACCGCTTCCGGCAGCACGGTCACGGTGTCGGCGGACCCCACCGGCCTTGCTCCGGGCATTTACAGCGGAACGGTCACGATTACCTCGAATGCGGCCAATACTGCTCAGGTCGCCATTCCGGTCGAACTCACCGTGGCGCCAGCCGGGCAGCCGGCGATTCCTTTCGGCGCCATCGCGAACGCCGCCACCGGCGCACAGGAATCCGTGTCGCCCGGAGATGTGGTCGCAATCTATGGCAATCAGCTGGCGCCTGCCGGAACCTTTGCGCTCAATACCTCGGTTCCACTCGCCAAAACGCTGGGCGGGACGCAGGTTCTGGTGAACGGCGTGCCCGCCCCGCTCTATTTCGTGGCCCCGGGCCAGACCAACTTCCAGATCCCTTACTCGTTAACAGGACAATCGGCCACCGTACAAGTGATATCGAGTGGCGGCCGCAGTAATATCCGGACCATCGGAATCACGCCGAGCGTGCCGCGCCTGCTGTATTTCGTATCGTTCATTCAGGGCAATTACGGAGTGATTGTGAATGCTTCCGACAGCAGCCTCCCGCTCCCTGCCGGGACAGTGGTGCCTGGGTACGTTTGTCATCCAGCTAAACCTGGCGACACGCTGGTCATCTACGGGATCGGCTTCGGACAAACCAATCCGCCCGCGGTAGAAGGCGAGGGAGCGAGTGCCTCGCCCCTTCAGAAACTAAGTAACGTCAGCGCCAGTTTCGGCGGCGGATTCCTGGGCATAGGGCAAATGGCCGATGCGGGGTTCGCCGGACTTACTCCGACCGCGGTGGGCTTGTATCAAATTAATGTCACGATCCCACCGCTGGCGCCGTTGGGAAATTCTATCCCGGTGATGATTACCGCCGACGGAGTTCAAAGTAATACCGTCAATCTCGCTATCTCTGCCAATGGCAAATGAAGCCGCGGTTTAAATAGAGCTATGGGCAGGCGGGCTCTGGAAATACGCCCGCGTGCCCCCGATTAATACTCCCCGCCGAATTTGAATCATAGAAAATAAATCTGTGCTTTATTCCGGTAAATCAGTGACAATTGCTGATGTGAGCCGCTTCACAGAAGCGAGTCACGGAGGAATTTACCCCTACATGAATGTCAGAAGGCTGGCGCTGGTGCTTTGCGCAACCACGTCGTTTACCGAGTGTGTTCTCAGAGCGGAGACCATCGTCATCTCTCCCCGCTATATCAACGTCGGAGTCGGTCAGACCGCGCAGTATCAGGTCACTGGCGTTGCGAGCCCCATCTGGGCTGTATCGAATGCCGTGGGAGGCAATGCAACCTACGGAACTATCAGCGCCACGGGACTCTACACCGCTCCCGCCGTCATCCCGGCTAACTCCCCTCTGGTTGAAGTCATGGATGCCGCCAGGAAGGTGCTGGCAGCCGTGTATGTCAACGTTGCGCCGGCAGGCCCGCCAATCACGGCCATCTCACCCAACCCAATTCCGGCAGGAAATTTCACCATCACGGTGACCGGCGCCGGTTTTAAGTCAGGCGCGATTGTTTCGCTCAACGGCACCGCCAATCTACCCACAACATTTGTCAGCGCCACTACCCTCAAAGCCAGCGGCTGGCAGGGTGCGGGGAGCGCAAGCTTCTACGTGATGAATCCGGGGTCTTTGTGGGGACATGGCTTCGCCATCCAGTTCGTCCAGGGCGGACCGCCGCCACCGCAGTCGATCTCACCCGCTTCGATGTCGCTGAATTTCGGCGCTACGCAGCAGTTCACGTCAGCGAACGCCTCGAGCTGGTCGGCCACGTCCGGCACCGTCTCAGCCACGGGATTCTATACAGCCCCGGCTTCCCAGCCCCCCGTGAATCCGGTCAAGGTTACGGCCACCGGCCCGGGCGGAACCGCTACGGCGCTGGTGACCGTGCTGAATCCGAATCCGCAGGTGATCGTGCCCGCAGCGGTCACGCTCAATCTGGGAGCGACACAGCAGTTCACGTCGATTGGCGCCACGGCCTGGACCGCCGTCTCAGGCTCCATCACGGCCACAGGTCTCTACACAGGGCCAGCCTCCGTTCCCGCGGGCGGTACCGATACCGTGACCGTTACCGGACCCAACGGCAAGGCAACCGCCGCCATAACGTTGATTCCGCCTGTCCCCACGATCAGCGCGGTGGGCGCAAACGGGCAGCTTCCCCTGGGAGCCTTCGCCGTCACGATCACCGGCACTGGATTCACGAATGTCTCTATCGCCAGGCTGGGCACAACCGCGCTTAATACGACTGCCTTTACGGCCTCTACGCTTTCGGTCAGCGGCTTTTCCGCCACGTCCGGTACGGTCAATCTGACGGTCTCAAACGGAGCCGCTACGTCACCGCCATTCCCGGTGCAGGTGGGCATTCCGAACGCGCAGGTCTCCGCCGCCGCGGCTCGCCGCTTCCTCGAACAGGCCGCTTTTGGACCCACCCCCACTGACGCCGCTCATGTGCAGGCCGTCGGCTTCCAGGCGTGGCTGAACGAACAGTTCGCCATGGCGCCGGTCTCGAATTACAACGCCAATGCCGCGTCCAGTCAAGGCGGATTGAACGAAACCTTCCTCACCAACGCCGTCATGAATTCCGACCAGCTGCGGCAACGGGTCGCGTTCGCGCTCAGCCAGGTCTTCGTCACGTCCATCAACACTCTGATCTGGAATCAGGCGGTCATTCCCTATCAGCAAATGCTCATGGCCGACAGCTTCGGCAATTACCGCCAGTTGCTGGGCGATGTCACGCTGAGTCCGGCTATGGGCCAATATCTCAACATGGCGAACAACGCCAAAGCTAACGCGGCCGCGGGCAGCGTCGCCAACGAAAATTATGCGCGGGAAATCCTGCAGCTTTTCAGCATTGGCACCACGCTGCTCAATCCGGATGGCAGCATCCAGCTCGACGCCAACAATCTTCCAGCCGCGGCCTACACGCAATCGACTATCACGGAGTTCGCCCGCGCGTTTACCGGCTGGACTTACGCTCCGCCCGCCGGCAGCCCCGTAAACTGGAACGTCTATCCCACACAGAACGGGCCCATGGTTGTCTACGCGCCCATGCATGATAACGGGGCCAAGACGCTGCTGAACGGCTACGTATCGCCCGCCGGCGTTTCCGCCCAGCAGGATCTCACCAACGCGCTCGACAATATCTTCGGCCACGCCAACGTGGGACCTTTCATTGGACGCCAGCTTATTCAGCATCTGGTCAAGAGCAACCCCGGTCCGGCTTATGTTTCGCGGGTGGCCGCCGCGTTCGACGATAACGGCAATGGTGTGCGGGGCGACATGAAAGCCGTCATTACCGCCATTCTGCTCGATCCGGAAGCGCGCGCCAACGACAACGGCGGCAGCGATCAACCGACGGATGGCCATCTGCAGGAACCGGCGCTTTTCATCGCGGGCATCGTCAGAGCTTTTGGAGGCCAGATGACGCCCCAGAACTACTTCTCCTGGGATCTCTACAATCTTGGCCAGGTGCTCTATGACGCGCCCAGCGTTTTCAACTACTACTCACCCAATTACCGGATTCCTGGCACCACGCTCAAAGGCGGTGAATTCCAGATCGGCACTCCGGACCGCGCCGTCTACCGCGCCAACATCGTTGCCGGTCTCTTTGGAGGCTGGAACAATCCCATCGCGACTTACGGACCCGGGACCACAGTCGATCTGACACCGTTTGTCGCGCTCGCCGCGCAACCCGCAACGCTCGTCGCCGCACTGGATCTTACGCTGACACACGGCGCCATGCCCGCCGCTATGAAGCAGGCTCTGATTAACGCGGTCACGGCGGAGCAGGGTGGCAACGTGGCCCGCGTGCAAACCGGCGTGTATCTCATTCTGACTTCCAGCTACTACAGCGTTTGGCACTAAGGTTTATAAGGACTCAAGAAAATGCTTATCCGTTCAAGACGCGACTTTTTTCGCACTGCCCTTCGCTCCGTCGCGGGCCTTAGTTCCATAGGAGCTCTCTCGAAGTTCGGCGAGATGAATGCGCTCGCCGCCGGACCCGGCTATCAGGCCCTGGTATGCATCTTCCTCGCGGGCGGGAACGACGGGCACAATACGGTCATTCCGATCCAGACGGCCCAGCAGAACTTCAGCGCCTATCAAAATGCGCGCTCGTTCCTGACGCTGCCCCAGGCCACGCTGCCCCAGATTCACAACGGGAGCGATGTCTATGGACTGCATCCCAGGCTTACGGAAATTCAGGCTCTCTACAACAGCAACAAGGCCGCTGTGGTGGCGAATCTTGGCATGCTGGTCAAGCCTTTAACGCGCGCCGTTTATCTGGGCAACAACAGCTCGATCCTGCCCAACGCGCTGTTCTCGCACTCCGATCAGACCAGCCAGTGGCAGAGCTCGATCCCCACCGGCCTGGGCAGCACGGGCTGGGGCGGACGCCTGGCCGACGCCGTCCAGGCGATGAACACGGGCGCGCTGTTTCCTTCGGTGACTTCGGTATCCGGCTCCAGCCTTTTCTGTACCGGAGCGCAGACGCTGCCCGCCACGGTGCCCCCGGGAGGCTCGGCTCAACTCTCCGGCACGGGTAACGCGGCGCGCATGCAGGGCCTGCAGCAATTGCTGACTTTCGATAACGGCCTGCAACTCGTCCAGGCTGCCAACAGCATCTTCTCTCGCGGAGTGGCGTATGCCAACACGCTGAACGGACTGCTTGCGACATCTACCCTTACGACGCCGTTCCCGGCCAATAATCCGCTCGCCCAGCAACTGCAGACAGTGGCGCGCATCATCAAGGTCCAGGCGCAGCTGGGGCTCTCGCGCCAGATCTTCTTCTGCCAGCTGGGAGGCTTCGACACCCACGGCGGGCAACTCGCCATTCAGGATGCGCTGCTGCAGCAGCTCAGCCAGGCCGCGGGCGCTTTCTACCAATCCACGGTCGAGCTGGGTATGGATCAGAATGTGGTGACTTTTACGGCCTCCGAATTCGGCCGCACCCTGACCCCCAACAGCGACGGAACCGACCACGCCTGGGGTAACCACCACTTTGTTATCGGGGGCGCCGTGAAGGGCGGGCAGTTCTACGGCCAGTATCCGAGCCTTGCGCTCGGTGGCCCCAACGACGCGAATACGCGGGGCACCCTGATCCCGACTACATCGGTGGATCAATATGGAGCCACGCTGGCGCAGTGGTTCGGCGTCAGTCCCGGGAACCTCAGCGGCATTTTTCCGAATGTCGGGAATTTTGCTACGCCGGTGCTGGGTGTGCTTGGGTAGCCGGGCTAATAAACCCAGACCGATTGAATCCGGAGCTCGCCCGGAAGGTCCGCAATCAGCTTAAATTCCCCGGTGCTGAGATAGAGGCTGGGAAGGGGCGAAAGAATTGCCTGTATACAAACTGGCGACGGGAAAGAGCAAATCAGGACTGAATGCCTGTTGTCAGGGACGCGGGCGAAGGTCCTCAACAACGAACTTGAGATGACATGTTCGCGCGCTGGTACCCGAAGTTCCGGTCCGAAGTTCCACAGTCTGGTAGAGCGGAAGGAGGCCTGACCCGTTGCCCTCCGGGCTCGCTGGTGCACTCTAAGCCGACCGAGACTGCCGGTTTCCTTCGTTTACTTCGGCGTTGTGCCGCTGACACTACTCGATCAAATGCTTCTGAAAATCAACAACTGCCTTCGCCCACCCATTTTTAGGGTCGAATGTTCCTCCAGCCTTACGTCCTTGCGTAGTTCCCGTCCAGATGATGCAACCATCAGCACCAAGTTGCTTCAGTGTCTGAAGACGGAATAGCATCTGCCCATAGGTAAGGAATGTGGTCGTGCCTTGACGTGTCACTTCCGGTGTGACGTAAGGAAACACGGGTTTGCTCGCATCATAGCCATGTGCCGCCTGTATCGAATACTTCGCAGCTCGCTCCCAATTCGCATCCGACATGGAACGCTCCCAGTTGTAGAGCGAAGGGCTGAAATAATCCACCGCAGCCGCGACTGACTTGTACGCTGCGTTCAGGGGACCATACTTCGCAGGAACCTCGTCTTTCCAGCCATACGTCACTTGCGGAACAACCGCGTAGAGGCCGAGTTTCGACTTTGAATTCAACTTCCGAAATTCCCTGATCACTTGCAAATATAGCCCGGGGGTTCCTACAGTATCGAAACGGTTCCAACTTTCCATGTCCAGCGATACCAACTTATGCGGCGTCGTCAGCGTCTCCATGGCAACCTTATCGATCTTCCCGACATCCACCTTTGAGTTGTGCGGGTGGGACTTGTCTACATCCAGAAGCCGCTGCTCAAAGACCAGACTAAGGGGTTGAATCCCATAGCGTTCTGCCACCTCGGGCGTCACATAGGGGTCTTCGCTGCCTGACGTCGAGAGATCACGGTAAACGATGGAACCATATACCGTAAATTTACGCTTTTCCTGCGCCCGGAGGGGCGTAAAAGCTCCCATTATCAAACATAGAGCTCCAGCTACGGTCAGCCTGCACAAAGCCATTGATCGAACCCGCGTACTTTCACTCATTCGCACCCTCCAAAGAGGTTAAATCTACCGGCTGAAAGCCGGCATCATTTAACGTCCGGTTGGTCCATCACAGTCCGCCCCGTGACTCTCGTTCGTAATGCTTCTGCGAGTGTACTACTTCCCCGCCCGGAAAGAGCCTATTTGACGCGTAGGGCAAGCGAAGCGGCCCGGTGTTTCGAAAGTTATCCACAGGATGCATCCCCAACTACAAGAAACCATAACCCTCTGTTAACAGGGAGACCGTTTGACTGTGGGAAATTTGCACTTCGGTTGTCACCCAAAAGAGAAGCAAGCACGGAATGGTGCCATAGGGATAACCGATGAATTATTCCGTATCGAGATCAACGCCGGGCTGAATGCCCAGAGCGACGTTGCCGCTGGTTCTTTTCCAAACGGTCGGTACTCGCCAAGGTCCGGTCGCCGTGATCGGCGTCAATCCTGTTGAGCAACCATCCGGGAACGAAGCATCATCACCGCTTCAGTACAAAGTCTCGACATAGGACCCCGTGCTCGCATCCACCAGGACGGAGAACTTACTGCTCGCCGCATCGTGGCCCCAGATGACGCGCCACATCGGGCTGTTCACTCGCCGGCTCAGCTCCAGCGTGTAGGAAATCGGCATGGCCGGATTCTTCGCGCTGTATTCCGCGGCGTGCTTGAGGGCCGTGGCCCATGCCACGTCGGTGTCTATCTTCACCGCCCCAATCGGGAAGGAGCGGTTATCGTCCCTCCAGCTGCCCGCCGAATCGGGAAACATGCCCTGGCGCAGCGTCGGGCTGACGTCATAAACCGAAAACGTATACGCACGCTTCTGGGACAGGGCTTCGGACGCGAACGTCACCTGCCAGGCGCCCACCTTACCGGGCTGGGGCTTGACCTGCGTGATCTCGATACTGCCGTATTGCAGGATCTTGATATCGGGAGCCCAGCCGCGGGCATGGGAATACATCTGATACAGCGCGTGCAGCCCCGTCACCGGTTCCGCGGGTTTCTTCTCCACCTTCACTTCCGGAGCCGATGCACAGCCCGAAACAATCAGAGCCGGAGTCAGGGCGAGCAGATCGCGTCGTGTCATAAGGTCAAATTTCGCGTTGTAAACGACCCTCAGAATAACAGGCTGCCGGGGCCACAAATAAAACCATTAACAGGATTGACACCGGCGGCGTTCGGCGCGAATATCAGATCAGTAATCTGTATACGAGTCGGTGGGTTTCAGGACTGCCCGCGTGGCTTGTGTGCTTTTGAGAATTCGCGCTCAACGGACGCGCTGCAACCCGGCGCCCACTGCGCTTTTATGCCGTTCCGTACGAATGGCGGGAGGTGACTATCGAACCGGACCATACTGAGGGCGGCAACCGACCGAGTTGCACGAGCGGCTTGTACGAAACCCCAACCACCGGGAATAGCGCGCTTTAAATAGTTGCGCTGGCGCGTCTTCGCGCACAATGATCCGTGAGGTTCGCGCGTTTCGGCTCAACGACCCGGGAGGGGCCGCCCTCCGCTTTTTTGTTTCCCCGCCCACGCTTTGTGGCCCAGTACTTCTCATTGCAATCACCGTCTGACCCCCCATACATGAGATACTGACCTTTCCGCCCGCTATCCGTATGTCCGATCCAAATTCAGTCGAAATCGTGAGCGCCCACAGCCCTGACTCCGATGACGCTTTCATGTTTTATGGGCTTGCCACGAAGAAGGTCCGCTCTTCCCGAGTCACCTTTCGCCACGTTTTATCCGACATCGAAACGTTGAATCGGAAGGCCATGGAGGGCGTTTACGATCTCAGCGCAATCTCGTATCACGCCTATCCATACGTGGTCGATAAATACGTGCTGATGGCCAGTGGATCGAGCATCGGCGACGGCTACGGACCCATGGTCGTCGCTACCCACCCGATGGAGCCCGAGGAAATCAAGGGAAAGAAGATCGCCATTCCGGGTACGTTGACCACCGCCTATCTGGCGCTCAAAATCTTCGAGCCCGACTTCACGCCGGTCGTGGTGCCTTTCGATAAGATCCTCGAAACCGTGCAGTCCGGCCTCGCCGACGCCGGCCTGATTATTCACGAAGCGCAGCTGACATACAACAAAGTTGGATTTCACCGCGCGCTCGATATGGGCAAGTGGTGGAAGGAGACTTATGGTCTGCCGCTGCCGCTCGGCGGTAACGTCCTGCTCCGTTCGCTGCCGGCGGATGTAAAAAGCGAGTGCTGCCGCATGATGCGCGAGAGCATTCAGTACGCGCTCGACAACCATGCCGAGGCGCTCGAGTACGCACTGCAATTCGCCCGCGATATGGATCCGCGTCTCGCCGAAAAATTCGTCGGCATGTACGTGAACCACTACACGGTCGATGCCGGCGAAACGATCCCGAAAGCGGTGCAGCTTCTGCTCGATAAGGGTCATGAAGTCGGCTTGATTCCGAATCGGGTTCAAGTCGAATTCGTGCGCTAGGGGAAGTCTTTCTGGGAATAGGATGTCACCGGCACCGCCCGGTTCTTCCTCTTTTCGCGTATTAAGTATGTCGCGCACTGGAGTCTGCGCCCCGCAACTGCTTCAGCCCGCGAATCTCGCAGCTTCGCGGGGAATTCCAGTCGGGCGGACGGGATGAGGCCAGCCGTTTCCCCGGAGAAGTTCGCAGGGGCGGCAACGCGGCTTTCACCGCACATAGTAAGCCAGCCGCGCAACTCCAGGCCAGACCAGACGACTTGGAATGAAAGAATCGCCCGGCCTGGCTTTCTGGTTCAGTTGCTATTGAGATGAACGACTGTTGTTGCCAGCGTATTCGCGGCAGTCGGCGGCAACCCGTCGGTAACATCTTGCAGGTAGAAGACCATGCCATCCGTTATCCACGGTCCGGTAGCCATAGATCCCCTGTTGCCGTTCAGTTCCGTACTGACGTTCATCGCGACCAGCACAGCGGTCCCGAATTTGTGCGATCGATTCGATTTATCCGCGCAACACCGAGCCGAATTACTTGCGACCCAGAGCCTGATCAAATCA
>JBDUBZ010000335.1:0-4615 GCA_040003745.1 Terriglobia bacterium | reverse complement strand
CTTCCTGCGTCCAAATTTTGTCACCCAAAAGCAGTACGACAATCTGGTCAAGACCGGCGAGGCCCTGATCTCTGCCGTGGATCGGATGCTGAAATTGGCTCTGGCATCCCCGCAACTGCTTTCCCGGATGCAGCTTTTTCCTGCCGAGAAAATGCTGGCGGCCGTCGATCCCGGTTACGAGATGGCCGAAGTCTCGGCCCAGCTCGATCTGCAGATTCAGAACGGCTCCCTGCACGTCCTGCAGTATAACGCGGACGCTCTTTCGGGAGCGGCCTATGCGGAAGGGCTGTCCGATCTCTTCTACGATTGCCCTCCTGTGAAGGAGTTTCGCCGCCGCTATACGCTCACCCGCATTGGCGGCAAAAAGCCCTTCCTGCATGCTCTGCTGAAGGCTTATAAGATGTTCGGGGGCACAAAGAAGCCCAGGATTGCGATCCTTGAATTCCGCAATTCCACCGGCCGCAGCGAGTATGAGATCTTCCGCGATTACTTTCGCGCCGAGGGTTATCAGACCGAGCTGATTTCGCCCGAGCAGCTTGAATACAAGAACGGTGTGCTGCGTGGCAACGGCAATGAGATCGATCTGATATACCGGCGAATCAGCGCCCAGGAATTCCTCCTGAAATTCACGCTGAATCATCCGCTGGTGCAGGCCTATCGCGATCACAAAGTTTGCGTGGTAAACAGTTTTCGCTCGGAGTTGTCGCACAAAAAGGCGATGTTCGCTCTTTTGACGGACGACACCCTGGTGGCGAAGTTCCCCTTAAACGAGCGCAAGGCCATCAAGGAACACGTTCCGTTCACGCGCGTCGTGAAAGCGGGCCGCACCGTCTATCGCAATGAAAGTGTGGACCTGCTCGATTTCATCCGCAAAAACCGCGAAACTCTGGTGCTCCGTCCCAATGACGAATACACCGATCTGACCACCTTCGTCGGCTATGAGCACGATGATGGCTCCTGGGAACGCGCCATCCGCGAAGCCCAGCGCTCTCCATACGTCGTGCAGGAGCGCGTCAAACCGGTGCGCACGCTCTTCCCGATGATGAACTACGGTCACTTGGAATTCAAAGAGATGCAGGTGGACGTACAGCCCCAGGCCTATCTGGGCAAGGTCGGCGGCTGCTCGAGCTTCGTGTCATCCGCCGGCGCCGGCAACTACTCGCCCGCCTCCGGCATCGCGCCTACATTCATCATCGACCCCAAGAACTAGCCAGCCCGCTCCGGCTTGGTACCAGCTCTCACCGCCTTCGCACGGTTACCACTTGAAGACTCGGCGAAGGCGGTTTCAGAGTTGCGCGGTGCGCAGTCGAAACCCCGGTCAATGGATTCCGCGCAATTGTCAGAACACAGAGCCAGGGGCACCTTCAAGACGTCTTGAAGGCACGCCGCGAGTTGCGCTTCTGGCCCGTTTTTCGTATTCGAGCGTCTAACCGGATTGTAGGAAACCGCCCGGCGTTATCGCAATCCTCTACGGGAAACGCGAAGCCGAACAACTTCTTGCGAATCGATCGCCTCTACGGCTCTGCCGGCTGAGCCACACTCTGCGTATTCGCCGGATCGCCCAGCGCATCCGACCGGATCTGGTCCTTCGTCGGCAGTGTCGACGCATCCCAGCCCCCGCCCAGAGCGAGGATCAGATTGACCGATGCCGTCATCCGCCGCTGCAGCAGAAGCACCGACGTTCGCTCATCGTTTAGTGCAATGGTCTGCGTCGTGATCACGTTCAGATACGTATCCGTCCCAGCCTTATAGCGCTCCGTTTCGAGAGCGAGCGATTGCTCGGCGGCAGCCACAGCCTGGGCCAGTTGCTGAGCCTCCTGCGCCAGCACCCGCATGGTCGAAAGATTATCCTCCACCTGCTCGAACGCGGTCAGGACCGTCTGCCGGTATGCGGCCACTACACCATCGTAGGCGGCTTCAACCTGCTGCACCTGCGCGCCGCGGCGGCCGAAATCGAACAGGGTATGGGAAATCCCCGGCCCTGCCGACCATGTGCGCGCGCCGTATTTGAGCAGATCCGTGAGGCTCGAACTCGACAGACCCGCCGTTGCCGACAATGTCAGCCTCGGATAGTATGCCGTCTGCGCAATCCCGACATTGGCGTTTGCCGCCGCCACCAGCCGTTCCTGCGCCGCAATGTCGGGCCGCCGCTCCAGCAGTTGCGAAGGCAGCGCGATTGGTATCGGCGCCGGCAGCCCGGCGATCTTCCCCTGCGGAATACTAAGCTCCGATGGTGCGCGCCCCGTCAGTACCGCAATCGCATGTTCGAACTGATTGCGGGCCACTCCGAGATCCGTCGCCGAGGCCTGGACGGTAAAAAGCTGCGTCTGAGCCAGAGTCACGTCGGCCTTTGAGGCCACGCCGCCGTTGAAGCGATTGTTGGTCAGCGTTAAATACTTCTGATAAGCCTCGATGGTGTCGTTAAGCAGCGACAGTTGCATATCGGTGCCCAGCAGCGTGAAGTAATCCACCGCCAGCGCGCCCTGCAGGCTGAGCCTTACGTTCTCCAGATCCGCCGCAAACACCTGCGCATTATCGTTTGCATTGTCCACCGACAGACGCACACGCCCCCACAGATCCGGCTCCCACGATGCGCTGAATGGCAGAGAGAACAGCGACCCGGTGCCGGTACCGCGATCCGTCTGCTGAATCGCTGGGTTCGCTCCGATTGTCGGGTAATACCCCGCGTGGTTGAGCAGCACCAGCGCGCGCGCCTGGCGGAACTGCGCCTCCGCCTGCTTCACGCTGAAGTTGTTGGTGGCGACCATTTCTTCGAGCGTGTTCAGTTGCGGATCCCCGAAGACTTCCCACCACTTGCCCCGCATCAGCGTGTCGCTGGGTGTCGCGGTCTTCCACTGATCGTTGCCGGCCAGCTCTTTAAATGCCGGCGGCGCCACCATCACCGGGCGCTGATACTTCGGGCCTACTGTACAGGCCGCGCTGAATAAAGATGTGAGAGCAAAAAGTTTTGCGTAATGCGTTTTCAATCGCCACTCTCCGCGAGTCCGCCAGGAATCAGAATTCCTGGACGACGGCTGCCGCGGTGTTGTTTGCGGCTGAAACGCAGGCGAAGACGGTCAAGAGACAAATAGATCACCGGTGTTGTAAAAAGAGTCAGCATCTGGCTTACAATCAGGCCGCCCACAATCGCGATGCCGAGCGGGCGCCGCAGTTCCGACCCCGCGCCGAGGCCCAGGGCCAGGGGCATGCCTCCAAGCAAGGCGCAAAAGGTCGTCATCATGATGGGACGGAAACGCAGCAGGCAGGCTTCGAAGATGGCGTCGCGGGAATTCTTTCCCTCATTGCGCTCGGCCGCAAGCGCGAAATCAATCATCATGATGGCGTTCTTCTTCACGATGCCGATCAGAAGAATGATCGCAATCATGGCGATAATGTCGAGCTGAGTGCGGAAGAGCACCAGCGCAATCAGCGCGCCCACACCCGCCGAGGGCAGCGTCGAAAGGATCGTCAGCGGATGGATCAGGCTTTCATACAAAATGCCCAGCACAATGTAAACCGCGAGCAGAGCCGTAAGAATGAGCATCGGCTGGCTGTCCAGCGACGCCTGAAAAGCCTGGGCCGTGCCGGCGTATTTGCCCGTGATGCTGGTCGGCACCCCCATATCGATCTCGGCTCTGTTGATCGCCGCGACTGCATCGCTCAGCGAATAGCCATCCGACAGATTGAACGAAATAGTCGATGCCGGGAACTGGCCCTGATGGGGAATTGAAAGCGGAGTAATGCCCTCAGACCATTTCGCGAATGCGGAAATCGGCACCTGCACGCCGCGCGGCGTCTGCACGTAAACCTTGTCCAGAACCTCGGGGTTGGCCCACCATTTCTGTTCCAGGGCAAGCACGACGTGATACTGGTTGATCGACTTGTACATGGTTGAGACCTGCCGCTGCCCGAACGCGCTGTAAAGCGCGCTGTCGATGGCCTGCGCGGTCAGCCCCAGCCGGGATGCGGTGTCGCGGTCGATCGTTACATTTTCGGAAAGGCCCGAGTTCTGCTGATCGGAACTGACATCCGCCAGTTCGGGCAGCCCCTGCAGCCGTAAAAGGACCTTCGGTCCCCAGGTCGCCAGTGCGCTCAGATCCTGCGTCTGGAGAGTGTACTGGTATTGTGCATTGCTCTGTCGGCCCCCTACGCGGATGTCCTGGCTCGATTGCAGGAACAGCGTGGCGCCGGGCATCCCCGCAGTCTTGCGGCGAATACGGGCGATCACCACATCGGCCGTAACCTTCCGCTGGCCCACAGGCTTTAACTGGCAGTATATCTGTCCCGAGTTCCCGCCCCCGCCGCGTCCGCCACCGCCCACGACCGCGTCCACGGTATCCACGTCCGGGTCGCTGCGCACCTGCGCTTCGAAGTATCTTAGCTTTTCCGACAGTGCCGCGAAAGAAATATGCTGCTGACCCTGGACCTGGCCCTGCAGTCGCCCCGTGTCCTGCTGCGGAAAGAAGCCCTTGGGGATCTTGATGTAAAGGTCCACGCTTACGGCGATCGTCGCCGCCATCACCACCAGCGTCGCCGCGGGATGATTGAGCACGACCTGCAGAGCTGTCGAGTAGCTCGAAATGATGAACTTGAAAAAACGCTCGCTCCAGTTATA
>JBDUBZ010000334.1:0-4621 GCA_040003745.1 Terriglobia bacterium | reverse complement strand
GGGCGAATGGATGGTGTCCTGGACATGATGCAACGAATGGCCTGACCTCTCATGGCTCCGGTTATAGCCTCGAACTTGCTGCGACCTTGCGATGGTTTGCTCTGTTGAAGCAGTTGCGCGAAATGCGCGCCGTAAACGCCTGTTCCCCGGCGCGGGTTCTGGCGCGGGACGTCAGGAATACTTTTGCGACGGAGTCCGGCCAGCCGTTGGCTCTTCTCTCGCCGGAATTCTTCAGTGAAAGCCACGCTGTTGCCCGCTCCCATGTGCGATCCATCAGGCATCGGGAAAACCAACTGACAGCCCTGAAAACCTGGCTGCGAAGGCGTGCGAACAGGCCGGCCACCACTGCCAACGGTGACGCCCGGGTGGTTTATCCGTTGCGGGATAAAAGGGTGCTGGAGTTCTGTATCTCCGCACCGGGCTCTCTGAAAATCAGGGATGGATACCGGCGATATCTTGTTCGGGGGGCGCTCCAGGGCATTTTGCCCGATAAGATTTGCTGGCGAACATCGAAAAGTCCGTTCGCGCCGGATTACTACGTCCGTTACAACGCGCAGCTGAATAAGGCGAAGGAATTCGTGGCCGCGATCGGTCCCACGGATCCGGTTCGTTCGATTGTGAACGTGGCTGAACTGGAGAGGTCGTTATATCCTGTCGATGAGGTGCGGGGGACGCCGGCGGCTTTGGCCACGATCCCGGGCTCATTCTATTTAATATGCTTTCTGCGCCAGTTTGCGGAGTTTCGTCCCTGACGACGCCAGAGCCGACAAGCCGGTCCGCTTCGACGAACAGGGACATGCGTAGCGATGGCTGACCGCTTTCGTAAGCTTCTCGAGCCTCTGGAGACGGACGAGTTCTGGGCGCGTTACTGGGGCAGGGAACATCTGCACCTCCGACGGGATGGGGCAGAATACGATTCCTGTCTGCGGATCGAAGATCTCGACATACTGCTGCAATCGGGACAACTGCCGGCCGCATTTCTTAATGTGGTCACGGATGGCGTGCTTCACCCGGTCGAAGAATGGTCGCGCATCCGGGACTCCGCGCGTGGCAGCGACCGGGTGATTCAGCCCGAGCGCCTGTTCGATTTCTATCTGAAGGGCGCGACGCTGATCCTGAATCAGGCCCACCATTCGATCCCACGGCTCGCGGAATTGTGCAGGCAGCTGGCAGTTGAAATGGGCTTCCCCGTTCACGCAAATATCTACATCACACCCCCGGCGGCACAGGGATTCGCGCTGCACACGGATTATCACGAAGTCTTTGTGCTGCAGATCGGCGGCGCGAAATGCTGGCGCCTGGTTCCGGCCGGGGATGCGGCTGGTATCCGGATTGAGATGCGGGCGGGCGACCTGCTCTACATCCCGCGCGGTCTGCCGCATGAGGCGATTTCACAGGATTCGTCTTCGATTCATGTGACGCTGGGATTCTATGCCGTCTATCCGTTCGAATTGCTGACTGATCTGGCGGCGAAGGCGGGGAGCGATTCCAGGTTTCAACAGCCGTTCACTCCCGGTAAAGACGCCGACGAGAGAGGCTTTCAGAACGCGGTGACGGAGCTTCTAGGGGAAACGACGGCCGCGGAAATGAGGAGTCTGCGATTCGGCACGTTCGTGAAGGAGCAGGCTCCGGGCTGGCCGGGGCGTCTTTCGGATGTACTGGGGCTCACCGGCATAACGCTCGAAACAGTGGTGTGCGCACGCCCCGGCATCGCTCGCAAGGTTACGAAGGCGGGGAAGTCAATCGAAGTGGAGTTCGCGGAGCAAAAGTTGACGGTGCCGGCTTTTATGGGAAAGTGCCTGGACCGGATGCTGACCGGTGAACCATTCGCAACCAAAGAGCTGCAGGGGATGATCACGGACTCGGGCCGGATTGAACTGGTGAAGAAATTCGTTCAGGCCGGATTTCTCACCCTCAGTCGATAAGCTGCTGTCGAGTTGCTTGTTGGTGATTTTTATCCCGGGTCGTTAGGCTAAGGGTTGCCAAAGTTCACAACGAATCTGCCGTGGGATCGAGTAAATAGCGCAGATTTTCCGGTGTTACTTCGCGGACAGTCTTCCCGGTTTTGTAAGCCTCTTTGACCAGGTCTGCCGCCTTCTCGTAGCCGATTTCCGGCACCAGCGCCGTTCCCATGGCGAGGGATTGCTCTACGAAGCCGGTAGCTTTTTCCGCATCCGCTTCAAGGCCCTTGATTAACTTGCGCGCGAAGTTCTGAGTCCCGGCGGCGAGAAGCCCGATCGAATCGAGGACGTTGTAAGCGATTATCGGCATCATCACGTTCAGCTCGAAATTGCCCGCCGCGCCGCACCACGCAATGGCCGCGTCGTGACCCACAACCTGGGCGCAGATCATGAGCACGCTCTCCGCGATGACCGGGTTCACCTTGCCCGGCATGATGCTCGAGCCCGGCTGGACCGCGGGAAGCTTCAGTTCTCCCAAACCGCAACGCGGTCCGGAGCCAAGCCACCGGATGTCATTGGCGATCTTCGTCAGCGCCACGGCGTAAGTCCGCAGGGCTCCGCTCAGGAAGACGATCGCGTCCCTGGCGGCCTGGGCTTCAAAGTGATTGCGGGTCTCGATGAAAGGCAACGAGGTAATCTGCGCGAGGCAGGCGATCACCTGCGGTGCGAACCCGATGGGCGCGTTGATGCCGGTGCCGACGGCCGTACCGCCGAGAGGCAGTTCATAAATGCCCGGCAACGCCAGTGCAATACGCTCGCGCGCGCACCTCACCTGATGGGCATAGCCGCTGAACTCCTGGCCGAGGCGCATGGGGACGGCGTCCTGCAGGTGGGTTCGTCCAATCTTGACGATGTGCTGGAACTGACGCGCCTTACTCTCCAGTTCATCTTCGAGCTCCTGCATGGCGGGCAGGAGTTTATGCACGATCGTCTCGGCGGCGGCGATGTGTATGGCAGAAGGGAAGACATCGTTGCTCGACTGGCCCCGGTTTACTTCGTCATTGGGGTGCGCGACGGCGAGATGGCCAATCACCTCATTGGCATTCATATTGGTCGAGGTGCCGCTGCCGGTCTGGAAAACGTCGACCACAAACTGATCGTCGTGACGGCCATCGGCCACGGCCAGGGCGGCGGCTTCGATGGCAGGCGCACCGTTGACACGGGCCGCGCAGGCCTTGATCAACCCGAGAGCGCGGATGAAGGAACGCGGCAGGCGCGGCCCTCCCACGGGAAAATTCTGGACGGCCCGCGCCGTCTGCGCGCCATAGAGCGCGTCTTCGGGAACGGGCATCTCGCCCATGGTGTCGTGTTCGGTCCTCGTGGCGGGCACTGGCGTGTTCTCCTGTAAATGAAAGTATGCACGTTAATCGCCTCATCGATGAACAGAGCCCTTATCTGCAGCAGCACGCGCACAATCCAGTGGATTGGTATCCCTGGGGCGAGGCGGCGTTTGAGAAGGCGCGCACGGAAGACAAGCCAATTTTTCTCTCGATCGGTTATTCGACCTGCCACTGGTGCCACGTGATGGAGCATGAGTCCTTTGAAAACGAGGCCGTGGCGGGGTTGATGAATCAGTGGTTTGTTTCTGTCAAGGTAGATCGCGAGGAGCGGCCCGATATCGACCGAATCTACATGAACTATGTGCAGGCGACTACGGGCAGCGGGGGATGGCCCATGTCCGTGTGGCTGACTCCGGAGCTTAAGCCGTTTGTGGGAGGTACGTATTTTCCACCCGATAACCGTTACGGCCGCCCCGGATTTGCGGCAGTTCTGGAGCGCATCGCGGAGGCGTGGAAGGCGGATCGCGCCCGCATTCTGGAATCGAGTGCGGAGGTGATGGAGAGGCTGAGGCCTCAGGTGGAGAGCGCTTCGGGGTCGGGCACCGTGGGTGTGTCCGTGATGGACAGCGCGTATCAGCAGCTCCGGCGCTCCTTCGATTCGAAGCTGGGAGGCTTCGGCGGCGCGCCTAAGTTCCCGCGGCCTTCGGTGCACAATTTCCTGCTGCGGTATTTTCGCCGAACGGGCAATGACGAGGCGCTCGACATGGTTGCGGCCACGCTCATCGCCATGGAAAAGGGCGGCATGAACGACCAGCTGGGCGGCGGTTTCCATCGCTACTCGGTCGATGAATACTGGTTCGTCCCGCATTTTGAAAAGATGCTTTACGATCAGGCGCAGCTGGTGACCTCGTATCTCGAAGCCTTTCAGATCACGGGTAACGCCGTGATGGAGCGGGCAGCGCGGCGAACGCTCGATTACGTGCAGCGGGATATGACTGCGCCCGAAGGTGGTTTCTGGTCGGCCGAGGATGCCGACAGCGCCGCCGACCCCGGCAAGCCGACGGACAAGAGTGAGGGCGCATTTTACATCTGGTCCTGGAGCGAGGTCGAGCGGTTGCTGGGAACGGAGCGGGCGGAACTGTTCGCGAAACGCTATGGCATGCAAAAGGACGGAAATGTTCACAACGATCCGCATGGTGAATTTGGCGGAAGGAACATTCTTTTTCAAGCGCAGCCCGACGCCGGAATGTGGGGTGAGGATGAGCGGATTTTGTTCGAAGCCCGGGCCGCGCGTCCGCGTCCGCATCTGGACGACAAAATTCTGACGGCGTGGAACGGGCTGATGATTTCGGCATTTGCGAAAGCCGCGGCCATTCTGAA
>JBDUBZ010000333.1:0-4626 GCA_040003745.1 Terriglobia bacterium | reverse complement strand
GAATGTCTTTCAGCGCCAGCCAGCGGTCGTCTCCCGGATGGATCTCGCACGCGCAATCGACTTCATTACGATTCGCGCCACAAAACGGGCAGATTCCCCTGCAGTCTTCGCTGCATACCTTTTGCATTGGCAGTTGCAATAGAACCTGCTCCCGCAAAATGTCTTCCAGCACCAGGCCGGGCAACTCATAGAATCCCATTTCCGCCTGCCCTTCGTCGATAGCTATTTCCGCTTCTTCAGCAGAAACACTACTAACGGGCTTGTAAAAGAGGTCGAATGGGGTGTCGATCTGGAAGGCCGCGCGGCCCAGACAGCGGTCGCAAGCGGCTTCGAGAGCTGTTTTTACCTGGCCTTTGACCCGGATTTCTTCTCCAGTGTGGGGCAGCAGTTCCGCAATTCCCGACGCAACCAGAGGCTCCGTCTGGGTGGTTCCGGAGTCAGAGAAGTCGATTTCTCCAGGCTGCCAGGTCTCCGCAAAAAGCAGTTTGCGGGCCTCCAACTCTTTGATACTGAGCAACATGGCTATTCGGGGAAACCCCAATTGTAGCATGTCATGGGGTTGTAGAGAATCGGGTCGTAGAGAATCGAAGCCGTCACAGGTGTTACAGGCATCCTCCCGCCGGCGTCAGGGAAGCCAGGGGGACCGGCGGGTTGCGTTCAGGCGGGAAGGCTGCCGTCGCATCGGAACAGCGCTTATAGAATCGCCGTATGGACTTCACACATACGAAGTGGGAATCGATCGAGCTCGAGACCATGAGCGACGTGATTTCGCGAAAGCTTTTCACGGGCGAAAGGGCGATGGTGGCGCAGGTTTTCATCAGTAAGGACGCGGTGGTGCCGCTGCATCAACACGAGAGCGAGCAGATTACTTACATTCTGAAAGGCGCTTTGAAGTTCGAGTTGCAGGGCCGCGAAGTGGTGGTTCGTGAAGGCGAAGTGCTGCTCATTCCATCGAATGTTCCGCACAAGGCTGTGGCGCTTGAAGATACGCTCGATCTGGATATTTTTTCGCCCATCCGGGTCGACTGGCTCACGAAAGACGATGAGTATTTGCGGCGCGGCGTGCGGGAGACAACGGAATAGCCTCTCGCGCGTCACAAACGGCAATGCGCCCGCAGCACCGGATCGTAATACCGCACGTTTCGATAGACCTCCCGGTCCAACGGACCCATCCGGACCGGGATCTCAGCCCGCCGTTCCGCCACACTCTGCAAACCGTTCAGTACCGGGCCCTCGAACGCCAACCCGTCAATTCCGGACGCTCCGCGCGGCATCCGCAATTCCTCCGCAGTCCTTCCCGCCGTCAAATATCCCATCAAGCTCATCTGCCTTCCCCCGTTTCAAATTCCCGGCAGCCGCTGCGTCCCAAACCCATTCATCGGCCGCCGCGCCCGCCGCACCGCCAGCGCCAGTGCGATCGCCAGATCGTCGTGCTCCCCGCTGGAATCCGCCCCCAGCCGCGCGCGCCCGTTCTCGCGCCTCACAGACCGCATATCCATCAGTTCCTGCACCAGCGTCCCGGCGTCCCGCAAACTCTTTGCGATTCGCAGTTGGTCTTTCTCGAGCAGCAGTTGCACTCCACTGATCAGGTCCTGCTTCGGCACGCTCCACTTCGTCACGCCCGCGAACGACCCGTTCCGCACCTCCCGCTCGCCGCCCGAAATCGTGACCGCGCAGATCTCGCAGCCGAGCCCCGAGGCTTTCAGCATCTCCACCACCGGCGCCCCCACGCCCGTCGCGTCCACCACCAGCGCGCATTGTCCCCGCAATTCCGCGCTGTAGAGCAGTTCCCGCACGCCTTCCACCACCTCTGCATAGGGAGTTCCCAGCGGGATTCGCGCCAGGTACAGCACGCTCAGACTACGGAACGCAGCCTCCTGTCCATAGGCATACGCATCCACTCGCTCCACCACGGCAATCGCCGCGTGATCCCTTTCGCGCCCCAGATCCAGCCCCGCGTAGAACACGGCGCCTTTTACCAGTTCCCCTGGAAATCGATCGGCATCAGTTCCGGGTCGAGCGCGCGTTCAATCATCCGCAGGTCGAACACGCCCACGCCGCCGTCTTCGAACTCCGTCATGTATTCCCGCCGGAAGGCCCGCCCTCCCAGCGCCGCGCGCTCTTCTTCGAGGAACGCCTTTGAAATGCGCGGACACTCCGTCGCCGGCACGCTGATCCGCTCCCACGCCGAACCTCCATGCGTCCACAACCGGTAAAAGAACCCGTGTCTGCGCCGCGGCGTGCTCATCAGCCACAGGTCGCCGTTCTTCGTCGCCAGCATCGGGCGCAGCGCCCGGTACAGTTCGTCCGGGACGATCGCCGCCTCGTCGATCAGCAGCATCGACACTCCTGAAAACCCGCGTACCGTCTCCTCCGTGCCCGGCAGTCCCACAATCCGCGACCCGTTAGGCAGCAGCAGAGAGCACTTGTTGTGCCCGTCCCCGCGCGTCGGCATCCCCATACGCGTGGCGAATCCCTTCACCTTATGGACAAACTCGGCCGACTGCCGGTCTGTCGGACTCGCCACCAGAACCAGGCTCCCCGGCTCGGCATAGGCGCGATGCAGAGCCTTCGCCGCCGTGATCGTGGATTTCCCCCACTGCCTTGTGCAGTTCAGAATCCCGCGCTTCGCCTTCGATTCGAGAACGCACCGCTGCGGCTCATCGGGCTCGAGGCCCAGTCGCTGCCGCACGAAGGCGACAGGTTCCACCCCCACCGGAACGGGGGCCCCGCGGCGCCTCTCGACCGGCGCCTCCAGAAATGTGCAAGTCACAAAAAACAAGTACCACGGGGGAAATCGCCCCGGAGCTCCTATCCCGGCAAATTACAGAAGCTAAAACGAAGAAAAACCGGCATCTCCGTGACCGTAGGAGTAATTGTAGTTCTGTGATGTCGCTCGTCAGGCGGGAAGAGGTCGGAGGCGGGGAGCCCATCCGGCCTTTTCATTATTGGTGTCGTGGTGGTGTTCTGGACCACCGTGTTTCAAACTATGAATATCAATAAATAAATTTCATGAGGAACTGAAGAGGACGCGATCTGCTGTTCTCGCTCGTGATCTACCCCCTCGGCCAGCACGTTCGGGCATGGTGTTAGGGGCGGCGAGCCACGCATGGTTGAATGCATTCAGAGCATCGATGCGGAACTGCACATTGTACTTCTCTCTTACTCACGTGTTCTTGAGAAGAGACATATCCATCTGGTCCTGAGAAGGCGCGCGGAACCATGAAAACCGCGGCGAAAGCACCTGATAGTGAAGCGACAGCTGCTGAGCCGTAACCGTGTTGAAACCCGGACCTTTCACATTGCACCATCGCGACGTGCTGCGCTTTTCCGCCGGGAGATTCAGAACGCTCTTGAGGTCGCCCGTGAAGATCGCGTCGCCGAAACCCAGAGGACCTCCCGTCTGGTGCTGCCAGATAGCGGAAAGCTGCCACCCGCCGACGACGTAATCCGCAAAGCGGCTGTTAGCCAGTAACATCTTCCCTTTACCGAACGGCAGTTCGTAGATAATGCTCGAACCGATGTGATTCGGGAAAGTCCTGACTTGAAATGACCTTCTGCGGCAGAACATCGTCCGGATGCAGGAAGCTGTTGCGGTCCATCTGACCTTCGTGCGTGTAGGCAGTCTGGCCCGTGACACCCTCCGCAAACTTCTTGCGGGGTTCAATATTAAGGGCTTGCTTCGAGCTGCGTCCCTCGTAGGTTTGCGCGTTGAGCCCGGTGAACTGAGGGGCCGCCATCACCAGGTTTTGCGGCGTGGTGTTCGTGCTGAACGTCTTCGCACCCGGAACCGTCAGGCCGAAGAACGGATTTGGAATGTTCGATGTCCAGTAGTTGATTAGCAGAACAAGAAAACTCACATGCTGACGACCGAAAAGGCTTTGCCGGAAAGGCTTTGTCGATTGACATAGTTCGGTGCTGCTGATAGGATCTCGCAAGCGTTTGCAGCGCACGCGTGAGGTGTTCATGAATCGGTTTAACAATTTTTTACTGGCACTCGTGACGGGACTTGTCTTTCAGATGGTCGTCTTCGGCCAGGCCGACCAGGGTGCGATAACCGGCACGGTAACAGACGCCCAGGGCGGCGTCGTAACCGCGGCGCAGATCAAGCTGACCAACACCGATACCAATTTCCGGCTTGAGACTACGACGGATGCCAGAGGCGTCTACACCTTCCAGCCGATTCGCATCGGCCATTACACTCTTGACGCTTCGGCTCCAGGATTTGCCACCACCACCCAGCAGGGCCTGGAAGTTCAGGTGAACCAAAGGCTCGGCGTCGATATTTCCCTGCGAGTTGGCGCTCAAACCGAAATCGTCAACGTATCCGCGAACGCCATCCCCCTGCTTCAGACCGAAGATGCATCCACAGGCAAAGTAATCAGCTCGCAGCAGATCAACGATACGCCGCTGGCCGGCCGCAACTACGTCTGGATCGCGCAACTTACGGCGGGCGTGGCGCCGGCAACCGCGAACTCACCTGGCAACGCCACGGGTTCCTTCTATGCCAATGGACAGCGTTCGGTGCAGAACAACTTCATCCTCGACGGCGTCGACAATAACTCCAATTCGGTGGACATGCTGAACGGCGCGGTCTACGTCGTGAAGCCTCCTCCGGACGCCCTT
>JBDUBZ010000332.1:0-4632 GCA_040003745.1 Terriglobia bacterium | reverse complement strand
GGACGGCTGCGTTTTTATCTTTTTCGGCCAAGTGCAGATTGTATCGTTCAGCCGCAAGGGCAGCAATTATAGCTGGGCCCCCGGCTGCGAATCGGCGAGGCTACAATCGAAGAAGAGGACGGCAGGCCATGTCAAGCGAATACATTGAACAGCGAAACGGAGGCTATTATCTGGCCGGAACTCGCATTTCGCTGGACTCGATCATCTGCACCTTTAATGAAGGACTCTCGCCTGAGGCCATTCAGGAAGACTTCCCGCTCTTGAAGCTGGCGCAGATTTACGGAGCAATAGCCTTCTACCTCGACCATCAGGCCGAGATCGATAAATACCTCAAAGACAGCGAAAGTGAATTCGAGGGCCAGAGCATTCCGCTCGCTGAGGAGAACCCGGCCCTTTGGGCGAGGCTCCGGCGCGCACGGGCAATGATGGGTGACCTGCGGTCTTGATCCGCTTTCAGGCCGATGCGGACATTCGGCATCGAATCGTCCGGGCCGTTCGGCTTCGAGAACCTGCAATCGACTTCGCTTCCGCAGCCGAGAGCTCCTTCGAGGGACTTCCCGATCCCGCTGTTCTTGAGATCGCGGCGCGTCACGGCCGGATCCTCGTCACGCATGATCGTCGCACGTTGATCGATCACTTTCGCACCCGAATGGAAGAAGGGAAATCCAGTCCCGGAGTGTTCCTCGTGTCACAGTTTGCGCCCATCGGTTTGATAGTCGAATCGTTAGTCCTGATCTGGGGTACCTCGGAGCCCTCGGAATGGGAAAACCAACTTCGTTATTTACCTTCGTTGTCGCGTCACGTCTTTCCTCGGTAACGGGGAAACTGATTTGGCGATGGCGGTCAGGCAATAAATGACAAGGAAGTAATCGAAGGCGTCGAGCGTCCAGCCCAGAAAACCGGCGAGGACGGCTGCGTTTTTATCTTTTTCGGCCAAGTGCAGATTGTATCGTTCAGCCGCGCCAACTCAGCGTGCGGCGCGCCACCGCTTAACGAGGTCTCGCGCGGCCTCCGGCCATTCGGGGAATTCGAAGCGGAACCCGGCATCGAGCAGTCTGCGGGGCATGACCCGGCGGCTTTTAAGGATCAGTTCGGTCTCGGTGCGCAGCAGCAGCGCGCCCGCTTCAAGCATCCACCGTGATGCGGGCAGACCGACCCGCGTGCCCCAGGCCTGGCGGAGCTCGCGCATGAAATCGGCATTCGGCAGCGGGTCTGGCGCCGCAAGATTGATTGCGCCCTTGAGATCGGGCTGGGAAATGAGGAAATCGACGGCCGACACGAAGTCCCTGTCGTGGATCCAGGAGACGTATTGCTTTCCCGAACCGGCGGCGCCTCCCAGTCCAAACCGCACCAGGCGCAGCAGCGTGTCGAACACCCCGGCGCGATCCGGGCTCATAATCATGGCGCTGCGCAGAGCCACCTTGCGCGTATGGGGCGTTTTCGACTGGAAAAATTCCCGCTCCCAGGCCCGCGCCACATCTACGCTGAACTTCCAGGTGGAAGGAACGTTCTTCTCGGAACCGCCGATTTCTCCCGTCCGGTCATCCATGGCGCGGTCGGTCGAATGGCGATAAATGGTGGCCGTGGCGGCATTCATCCACAATGCTGGAGGTTTGGAGGAACGCGCAATCGCTTTCCCCAGAAGGCGCGTCGATTTCAATCTCGATTGCCGGATCTCATCGCGATGCGCACGGCTGTAGCGGCAGTTGACGCTGCGCCCCGCAAGATTGATCAGAACGTCGCAGCTATCGAGTTCACGAGCCCACCCACCCATGTGCTCGCCATCCCAAACTACAGTCTTCCAGGGGAGGCTCGCGCGATTTCGCGCAATAACGGTGACGAGATGCGAGGAATCGTGCAGATGCCGCGCGAGAATTCTGCCCACCTGTCCGGTACCACCGGCGATCAGGATTCGTAGATTGTGGGCGGTCACTGGAACCGGGTGGATACTAGGCCCTGTTGCCAGGCGCAACGGGCGCGGGCTGGCTCTGCTGTCCGGCGCCTTCTTCTATCCACTCCCGGTAAACGCCCATCAGCTCACGAACATCCGCCACGTCGGCCGGACGCGTGTTCATCAGCGGGGGCCGCACCGGTCCCGCTGTCATCCCCAGAATCTCCATGGCGTCTTTCATGACCGAGACTTCATAGCCTTTGTGGCGCTCGCGAATGGCATAAAGAGGGTTCACAAACCGCGCCATCAGCGGGTCGAGACGGGCGAAATCGCGCTTCATCCCGGCGTCGCCCAGTTCGATCGAAAGTTTCGGTGCGATGTTCGAAATGCTGGAAGTGAAAGCCTGCACACCGGCGGCAAAATAGGTCGGGACGCAGTCGTCGCCGAGCCCGCCCAGCCATGCCAGCCGGTCGCCGTTATAGTTCATAATGCGCTGGTAAGCGCGGCCATTTCCCTGGCCATCCTTCCAGGCCGCAAGCGTGGGTACGCGGTCGCAAAGACGCGCGACCTGCTGCGGCGAGAATACAGCCCAGTCCCGGCTGTAAATCATCAGAGGCAGCGGCGTAGCGGAACCGATTGCTTCGTAAAAATGGAAAAGACCTTCTTCAGGGGAATGGTTGTAATAGGGCGGGAGCGCGAGAATGCATTTCGCGCCCGCTTTTTGCGCACGGTGCGCAATATCTGTGCCCAGCGCAACGTTGAACCCGGTGCCCGCCACCACAGGCATCCGTCCATTCACGGCTTCCACCGTCACCCGCACGACGCGCTCGATTTCATCGGGCGTCATGGAATACACTTCGCCCGTCCCGCCGGCCGCTACCATCGCACAGAAAGGATAGCGGGCCATCTGGTCGACATTCTCGGCCAGCGCGTCGAGGTTCAGGGAGAGGTCGCGGTTGAAGGGCGTGACAGGAAAACCGAATACGCCCGTGAGGGTGGAAGCGAACTGTCGCGGGGTCATGCAGACCTTTGTATCACGGGTTGCTATGCCGCGTTACCGCTTCCACCCGCGGTTATTTAATGATGGCTGAAAAGGAACCAAAGCACGATCAAGCTGCCAGGAACACCCAGAATCCACGCGGCCATGTATTTCATAACATCCTCCGGCGCGGAATAAAGCAACTTTACTGCCAGAGGGCAGCGCGATTTGTGCGTTAGTTCCCAGCACCTTGCAGCGTAGCGAGTTCCGCCAGAACTTCTTCGCTATGCGGATTCGGCTTTACCTGCGTGTAGACCTTGCGGACCACGCCTTTGGGATCGATCAGAAACGTGTTGCGGGCCGCGACAGCGCCATTACCGGCCAGCGAACCATAGCTGCCAATCACTTCTTTGCCGGGGTCGGCCAGCAGTTTGAAGGTCAGGTTCTCTTTGGTGCAGAACTGAACATGGGAATCGATGTCGTCGGCGCTCACGCCCACAATGGCTGCCTTCTTAGACGTGTACTTTGCCTGATCCCGCTGAAAGTTGTGCGCTTCGATGGTGCAGCCCGGGGTCATGTCCTTCGGATAAAAATAGAGGACCACCCACTGGCCGCGGAAATCTTTGAGGCTGACGGTCTTGCCTTCCTGCGACTTCAGCGTGAAATCGGGAGCCTTGCTGCCTTCAGCCGGAAGCTCGGCGGCCTTCATGACCGGAGCTGCGCCGAGCAGCAGCGCAAACGCAGGAATAGCGAGAGAGTAGATCTTTTTCATACCGTAATCATAATGCATCCGAGGCACGGCGCGGCTATGCCTCCGCCAGAAAGCGAGCCGCTGAGAATGAAAATCCAGTTTTTGTCTGAGGAAAGTACGGAGTAAATTACTTGCGCGAACCGCGCTTCAGATTCTTCAAACGCGTCTGGCGCAGCTTGGCCTTTTTGCGCTTCGGCTTGCTGATGATGAAAGTACCGCTTCCAATGTATTCCGATTTGTAAAGCTTGTCTTCTGCCAAGTGAAACTCCCGTTCGTAATTCGAAACTTTATTGTAGCTCAGGGGTCTTTCATGTCACTATTTGGGAAACGGGAGAAAATTCTTCAGTGCTGAAATGGGTGTCGGCGCTTGCCTTCTTATTATTGACGCTCCAGGCGATGGCGTCGCCGGACGGGTTGCGGGCACAGGAACTGCCGCAGCCGTCTGCCGGCTTGCCGAGTTCCGCGGAAATCAACTCCGTACTGAACGAGCTCGCTGCCATCACGGGCTTCCGGGTGCGCCGGCAGCTTCCCTTCGCCATGGTCACTCGGGTTGAGGTCAATCGTTTTCTCAAACGTCAGATGCGGCGCAGCGTCAAGCCCGCCGAGATCCGCGCCGAGGAAACGACGCTCAAGAAATTCGGCTTTGTTGCGCCGGATTTCGACCTGAAAAAGACGACCATCGACCTGCTGACCGAGCAGGCCGCCGCCTACTACGACTTCCATCGAAAGAAACTTTTTATTTCGGACTGGGCGAGCCGCACCATGCGCGAGGCCGCGCTGATCCACGAGCTGGCGCACGCGCTGGCCGATCAGAATTTCCCCATTCAGAAATTTCTGGCGGCTGCCGGTGACGATAGCGAAGAATCCCTGGCCCGGGAAACCGTGGTCGAAGGTCAGGCCTCCTGGCTGATGATCGAAGTGGCGGCGCGCCGGCAGGGCACCTCTCTGGGCGATCCCCAGACTGCCGGCCTTTACCTGAAAGACGTGCCCGGCGACGACGCGGGCTTCCCC
>JBDUBZ010000331.1:0-4671 GCA_040003745.1 Terriglobia bacterium | reverse complement strand
GGATGTGGGTCCGGCCAGGGTAAAGGACAACTGCGCTACACTCGACATCGGCAGTACGCTGCCTTTCCCGTCTTTCATGGTGAAAGTGACGATCGGCTGTTGACCTGCGCCGTTATTTTCCACTTTTGTCAAGGCGATCTGGATGCCGCCGAGCAGGGCAGAATCTGCCGGAATCGTATGGGCGCCTTTGATCGACGCGTCGAATTCGAGTTCACCCTGCGGAACATGGCAACTGGCGCACTGGTTGTCGCTGACCTGCGGCCCGCCCGGATGGTTCACGCCGGTGGCGAAGTTCACGTCGTCATGGCAGGAGCCGCAAACGGCGCGAGACGGCTTTGTCAGATAGTTCGCAGCCTGTGTGGCGCCGGATTTCTGAGCATGGCAGGTTTCGCAACGGCGCGGGTCGGCAGGGAAAACTACCGTTGAATAATCGGTTCCCTGTACCTGAAACTTCCCGCCCGCGACCACGCTCGGCAACTGCGAACCCATGTGGATTTTGTGCACGATCACTTTGAAGTCAACCGTACCGCCCCCGACAGTCTCATGCGATTGCGGCTGGTGGCAAAGGATGCAGAGCTCCACCTGACGCCGCTGTCCGCCATGGTGCGAAAGCTGATCGTGGCAGGTGTTGCAACTGGACGTCTTAATGATGTCGCGAACGTGAGTGACCTTGCTGCCGCTGGGCACAAAGGTAAAGACGGCGCTGTTGTTGTTATTCGGAATGTTGAACGCCGTCATGGTGCGTCTGGCATACACTCCGATAGTTGTGGTGGCGTTCGGATCAAATCCCGCGGGGGCCCTGGTCGCGAATACATACGTATACTGCCCGTTGCCGAGCGACGTAGCGACACCGCCGGTGTCCGCCCCGGCGTTGATGAAACTTCCGGCTGTGCCGGTTTGCACGCGCGTCGTATAGGCCGTGTACTGGTCCTGATTGGCCGGAATATAGGCGGCTACATAGCTGACCGCTATAGGACCGGGCGTGTAAACGCCGGCTGCGTCAAGCGGCAAACCGACCGGGTCCGTCAGCGTATAGGTAGTGGAAATCGTCCCGTCGGCGGCGATGGAGGCGGAGTTGATCGTGATGACCAGGCCCGGCCGCAAAAAGTTAATCGTCGCCTGAGTCGCAAACGCGGCTTTGTCGTGGGGGCCGTACGGACTCCCACTCTGCCCGGCCAAAGCGATCACCGCAGCGAGAAGAAGCCCGAGCCGCAATGTCTTCGCTGTTATTCCGTTGATGAATCCGCTGATCGGATTTCGCATATTGGCCTCATGGATTGAACGTACTTTTGCTTGTCCTGCTACGCAATTCAGGTACCTAACGGAAGACGGTAAATATTGCGTCAAATTATCGTCTATTTTGGCGTCTCGGAGCGTTCTCCGGCTGTTTTCTTCGGGGGGCCAGACCCTCCACTATTTATAAGTAAAATACCGCGGCGCGCAAGCCGAATACACCCAGTACACCCAGTAGGTCAAGTGGCAAATACTGGTTTTTCGAAAATACAAGCCAACGCCTGTTGCGTCCATTTTGCGTCTTTAGCGTTCGTTGCCTCTGCATTAGCGCTATTTGACGCAGACGTCGGTCCCAGCCCGAGGAATGCCTCCACGTAGAACTCGCCTTCCTGGTGATACACAATGAAGTGCGTGCTCCGTGAAAGTTTCACGCGAGCTGTGCTCCGCGCGTTCCAGGAACATGCATGATGCATCTGCCCGCGAGCGTGCGCGTGTGTCTTCGCGCCGCAGCCTGCGACATGCGCAAGAGCTTCGACGGCTGCACGCGCTGGTCGCGCAATCCATGGAACCGGATGCGTTTGCCGGACATCTGGTCGTCTTCCCGAACCGCCGCCGCGACCGAATCAAAATACGCTACTGCGACCGCGACGGGTTCGCGGGGTGGGCCAAGCGATACCTGCTGAAGAGCGCGGAAGCCTCGTAAACATTGGTGATTTCCGCATTTCCATGTAGCGTTTGGGTCCCGGTCAACTGCCGCAGGGCGCCAAAACGGATCCAGCACCATCCGCGGTAGTGCTCAGGGCGTGAACCTTGAAGAGTTGGCGAAGGCCAACGATGCCGGCGATGATCGAAATCCGCCTCGCAATGGCTCGCCGCGATGGAACATTTCGTAGCTGCCCAGGCGGATCTCGCAGTCATCGGTGGATCGCACTCGCGGGCGTTCGACGGGTACCTTCTGTCCCATCACCACGCAGTAGCCGAGTTCACTGCCCCACCGATTCGCCGCGCGGTCCGGAAGCGGCTGGCAGCGCTCTCCCACCAGCTGCTTTACTTCCTCTTCCATCAGCAGCTGCATTAACTGCAAACCAGGCTGGCGAATCAGTTCGCCGACTCCTTTGTGCACCCAGCCAACCATCTCGGCCATCTGCACCGCCTGATTTCCTTGCGCGGCCACCTTTTCCAGCCTTTTCATGGCTCGTAACGACTCGATTTGATAAAGTTTCTTCATATCGACTCTCCTTTTTTCCGGCAAGAAAAATTGCGCTGAACCTATCAAAAGGCTCCGAGCTTGAGAGTCGCTACTTTCTTACGATCTGCAGGGCATATATCCAAATCCAATAGCCCGCAACTACTTGAAAATTATGGTGGGCCCTGTAGGACTTGAACCTACAACCAACGGATTATGAGTCCGCTGCTCTAACCATTGAGCTAAGGGCCCAAATCGCTTATTTACTTAATTTTACAGCACATCGGGGAAAGCGATTGTATCCGATTGTAACCCTTTTTATAACCATCAGTCTTGTCTAAACACTCTTGTCTCATACAAGATGAGCCTGAAGGGGGGATCGGGATGCTGGGGATTGATCATCAGCATGGACGGATTCGGAAGTGACGAGCCTGGAGCGGATCAGGGCGCTTCCGGGAGGCAGTGGCAAGGTGCGGTTCGCGGGTCAGAAACGGGCGGAGATAGATCCCAATGGCAAAAGAACCCGTGTCTACCAGCGCTGGGCGACACCTTTCGAAATTTTCAGCCAGAAGCGGGAATGCAAGAGTTGCCTGGGAAAAGTGACGCGGAGCGTCTGATGGCGCAGTTTTACGCAGTACTGAGCAAGGCAATGGGGCTCAAACGCCGGCACCCCGTCCTGCACCCCCTCCCCCCAAAAAGCCAACTTCCGATCTCGCCTCACGTCAGGCTCCTGCGAGAATGGAGGGATGAAACAGCGTTCGTCATGAAGCGCGTGTTGTCAGTAAATGTGGGTCTTCCGAGGCAAGTGCCCACGGACCATGCGACCGTGCTGACGAGCATATTCAAATCGCCGGTCGAAGGAAGAGTGGCTGTACGGCGGGACAACATCGAGGGTGACAAGCAATCCGACCTCACCGCACACGGCGGGCCGAATAAGGCGGTTTACTGCTATCCCTGGGAGCATTACAGCTTCTGGAAGGAGCAATTGCCGGACATGGAGCTTCCGTACGGGGTGTTCGGGGAGAATCTGACGACCGAAGGAATCACGGAAGAAGCTGTCTTGATCGGCGATCAGTTCCGGGTGGGTTCAACAGTGCTGAAGGTAACCCAGCCTCGCATGCCCTGCTTCAAGCTTGAGATCCGATTCGGCCGCGGGGACATGGTGAAACGGTTTTGGCAGAGCGTGCGGCCCGGTATTTACTTTGCGGTAGTGGCAGAAGGCGGCATTGCGGCAGGGGATCCGATTGAACGAATAGCGGAAGGTCCGGAGAAGGTCAGCGTGGCTGATGTGGTTCGCCTTTATCGTGGCGATGAGACCAGCGCACAGTTGCTGGAGCGGGCGCTACGGGCGCCGTTGTCCGGGAGTTGGAAAGAAAAACTGCGGGAACGCAAGGGGGTATAGGTTCCGCGCAACGGCAACATCCGGGCCCCACGCTTCATCGTCTTCATCGTCAACCGTCAACACCCGCGGCCCTGAATCGCTCCCCCTGTATCTTCGATGGCAGGAAAACGGCTACTTCCGTTCCCCCTTGTGCCCGGTTCCTCGCGACGATTGCGCCATTGTGAGCTTCGACGAATCCTTTGCAAATCGAAAGACCAAGGCCTATCCCTTTGGGGGTTCCCGGTGACGCCCCGCGAAAAAACTTATCAAATACACGTTCAAGCTCTTCCTCCGGAATTCCCCTCCCACGATCAAGAACCCGAATCTCCAGACGGTCGGTACTCATCCGGGCATCGATTTCAACAGGGGCGTCACCTGATGAATATCTCAGCGCGTTATCGAGCACGTTCACCAACACCTGCACGATCAGAACATGGTCCATGGGCACTAAGGGCATGTTGGGAGCAATAGTCACTGAGACAGGTTGACTCCCAGTTGCTTCGCCCAGCTGGCGGAGTGCCGCACCGACCACATCATGTACATCGCACGGCTGTATTTTCACTCGCATCACACCGCCTTCCAGGCGCGTCATGTCGAGCAGATTCTGAACGAGCGAGTTCAGTCTCAACGCTTCGTCCTGCGCAGTTCTCAAAAGACTCCGTTGAGTGCGTTCGTCGAGAAGATCGCCATCTTCCAACACGGCACTCAGGGCACCGATGACTGACGCGATGGGCGTTCGCAGGTCATGCGAAACGGCATTAAACAGGGCCTGCTGAAGCTTGTCGGCTTCCTGAAGAATCAGGAATTCGTTCCTGACGCGGTTGACTTCCTCTCGCGCTTCCTCAGCCTGTCTCCGGTCCGAGATGTCCCG
>JBDUBZ010000330.1:0-4709 GCA_040003745.1 Terriglobia bacterium | reverse complement strand
AGCACGGACGCCAGCACTATAGTCAGCAGCGTACTGCCGATGCCGAGGAAGACGCCGATCATGGCGATCATCTTCACATCGCCAAACCCGAGCCCCTGCTTGTTCCTCAGCTTCTCGAAGATCCAGCCCATGAGCCACAGGCCTCCGGCGGGTATCAGAGCGCCGAAAAGCCCCTCGCCCAGGGACGCCGCCCGCGGGCTCAGGTCGAAACCCGCCATGCGGGCCAGCATCGCAAACGTCGTCCCCGGAACGGGAACAAACCAGGCCAGCGCCAGTCCAGCAAAGAAGCCGCCCACCGTGAATTCATCCGGCAGCAGCAGCGTTTCCAGATCGCTGAAGATCAGCCCGATCAGAAGCGTCGCGAACAGGCAGTATTTAACTCCGTTGAGGTCCGGACCGAAGATCGCGATCGAACAGAAGAAGGCCGCTCCCGTGACCGCTTCCACGAGCGGGTAACGCCAGGAAATCGGCGCGCGGCAGTGCCGGCAGCGCGCGCGGAGAAGCGCATAACTTACGAGCGGGATATTGTCGAACCACGCGATTGTCTGCCCACACGCCGGGCAGGCCGAGCGGGGTTTCACAACCGAAAGATCCTGCGGCCAGCGGTGAATGCAGACGTTCAGAAAGCTTCCAATCAGCAATCCGAACAGACCAGCCAGAACGGCTTCAGGCATTCGCCAGAACCCGCTCGTATGCCTCAACCGTCCCGGTCAGCATGTGCGCTACGGTGAATCGCCGCATGACCGTAAGACGCGCCGCATCGCCCAATTGTTGGCCGATACGCGGAAAAGCCGTGGCAACCGCCCCGGCTTCGTTCGCCACCAGGATGCCGTTCACACCGTCTTCAATCAGCTCTGGAACGCCGCCGGTATTACTCGCAATCACGGTGACACCGTGCGCCATCGCGAGCAGGATTCCGGACCCCAGCCCTTCCGACTGCGATAGATAGACCAGAGCCCGCGCGGTGGGAAGGTCGGCGCTGAGATTCCGTGTCACGCGGGCAGTGACACCCGCGCGCTTCGCTTCCGCCAGGGCGAGGTCCATGCCTTTCGCCGGATCGTCCGTGAATGGAATGAGGATCTCATCCCCCAGCGCCGTCTGCGCGGGGACGGGAACGCCGTCATAGACCACCGCGATCTTGCGCTCATCCACACCGGCGTCGTGGAGCTGCCGCGCCACAAAGTGTGAAACGGCAAGGAAAAGCGCGGGCCTCCGATACTTCCACCGCGACAGCGCGCCATCGCGCACCGCAAACGCGACGCGTCTCGAAACCACCAGTGGCGCCCTCGCAAACAAAGCGCCCAGCGTATGGCTGCGGGCATCGTGGGCATGCACCAGATCGAACGACCGCGATTGCTGCGCCAGCCGCAGCGGCCGCAGCGCCTGGACCGCCGCGCCGCGCTCCCGCGCGAGGGCAAATAGCGGGGAATCGGCCCGCGCGAGAAGCAGAGAATCATGTCCGGCGGCAGCGAGACCCTCGTGCAGACGCAGGGCCTGCCACTGGCCCCCGCGCATCTCCCGCCCGCTATCGAGATGCAGAATCCGCATCCCGGGCCTTGGCGTATTTCAGGAACGTGTAGAGCGCCGCCATCCAGGCAATGGCAAAGCCCTGCGAACCGTCCAGAAATCCACGCTGAATGAGATAGGTGCGCACGAATGTCCACGCCGGATCGAAGGCGATACGGCGCACGCCGACCCGGGTCCCATCCGCCCGCAGTTCCTGCGCCGCGAGCGTAGTATAGCGATCCACCGAAGCCATGTGAGCCGATAACGAATCGCACGTGAAGTGCAGCAGGTTGCCCTTTAGCGCGCCGGTAGTACCGGCCACCCGCACGCTCTCGTGTACGAATCTTCCAACCCACTGCCCATGCGCGCGCTCGAACAGCCGAACCTTGCGATCGGGATACCAGCCCGAGTGCCGGATCCAGCGGCCCAGGTACTGCGCCATTCTGGGCATCGAATACGCATTGACCTGCGGGCCGGAGCGGCGCAGCTCCAGAACTTCCGCTTCCAGCTCCTCACTCACCGCCTCATCGGCATCGAGTGACAGAATCCAGGGATGCAGCGCGCATTCCGAGGCGAAATTTTTCTGCGCCGCATAGCCCCGCCACGGCTCAACGATCACGCGCGCACCCAGACGGGCCGCCACTTCGCGAGTTCCATCGGAAGACCCGCTGTCGATCACCAGGATCTCATCCACGCACCGAATGCTTTCAATCGCCCGCGCAATGTTCAATTCCTCATTGAGGGCGACGATCGTGGCGCTGATCTTCAAGACTTATTCGCTGATCGGCACGATCGAGAAGCAGAGCAGAAAAATACAGAGCGCCACCACCGCCAACTGCGTCCGCGGCCGGCCGAGATCGCTCTGATCGTAAAGCGGCGGGTGCTTGCGCGCAAAAAAGAACAGCAGCACGGCCCAGAACCACCATCCGCTCCAGAGTCTGCCCATGGGGAGCAGTGCAATGAGGAAAATATTGGTGAACCACTTTTGCACGCGTCCGAACAGCGCGTATACGATGTGGCCGCCATCGAGCTGGCCCGCCGGCAGAAGGTTCAGCGCGGTCGCGAACATCCCCACCCACGCCGCCCGCGCCACCGGGTGCAGATAAATGTCGGCCGCCGGAACGCCGGGAAAGATGAGCTTCTGCGCCAGCCATTCGAGCGGGGGAACACCCAGCTGAAGGCTGCCCTGATGATTGATCCCCGGCAGAATCTTCGAAAATGCCAGGCCAACGCCCAGAGCGGGAACCAGAAATATGAAGCCCGCAATCGGACCCGCAATTCCAATATCAAAAAGCACGCGCTTGCTGTAGATCGCCGAGCGGATCCGGATAAACGCGCCCAAAGTGCCCGTCACCGGCATCGGCGATGGAAGAAAGTAGGGCAGCGACGCATCCACCCCGTAATACACACACGCAATGTAGTGGCCCAGCTCATGCGCCATCAGAATCGTCAGCAGTGTAAGCGAAAAGGGCAGACCCGAAAGGAACAGGGCAGGACTGCGCAGCCCGACCGTGAAGATCTGCCCCAGATGTTCGATGTCGAAAAAAGGCAGGTTGCGCGCGAAGTTGTACTGCATGTGTGCGCCCACCAGGGTCGTGCTGAACATTGTCGCCAGCAGCAGTACGAGATGGACCCAAAGCCTGCGCACAGGCGCCTCCTCCTGCGCCGGATATTGTTCTGGTGTTTCAAAACGCAGCGGAACAAAGCGGGGCGCGGCCACCGCCGAACTGGTGCGCTGCCCGCTTTCGATCAGATCTTCCGGGAACATCTGCTTTAGAGGAACACCTGTTTAACCGACGTTATTGGAGAGTCTGAAGTTCCTTGCCGGGTTTGAAGCGCACAGCCTTGCCGGGAGGAATGGAAACTTCGGCGCCCGTGCGCGGATTGCGTCCGATACCGGTCTTGCGCGGCTTTACCGTAAAGACCCCAAAGCCCCGGAGTTCGATGCGGTCGCCCTGCTCGAGCGCGCGCTTCATTTTTTCAAACACCGTCTCCACGGCCATTTCCGCCTTGGTCTTGGTGATGCCCGTCTTGTTGACGACCTCGTTAATGATGTCGAGCTTGATCAAACATCCCTCCGACAAACCGATGATAGAATTAGGGTTATCGCGATGTCAAGCAAGAGCGTTCCGCACCGGCAGGCCCCTGTCGACCCCTCGCTCTACCGGCGGACCTGTGCCCGCTTCGCAACCGGCATTACCGTTGTCACCGTCGTCGACGAAAGCGGTCATCCGCACGGCATCACGGTGAACTCGTTTTCGTCCGTTTCGCTCGACCCGCCGCTGGTGCTCGTGAGCATCGATTTGCGCAATGCCATTCTTGGGCATTTTCTTTCGAGCTCGTATTTCGCTATCAACATCCTGGCTGAACATCAGGAGAATCTGTCCCGCCGATTTTCCAGCGTTTCGGAGAATCGTTTCCACGGAATCGACTGGCATCCGGGCGAATTCGGAGTCCCGCTGCTGCCCGGGGTTCTCGCCCAGTTGGAATGTTCGGTCGCGAATACGCTCGAGGCCGGCGACCACACGGTGCTGATCGGAGAAGTCCGCACGGCATCGTACACCGAAGGAAAACCGCTGGTCTATTTCAACAGCGCCTACGGCAATCTCGCCCCTACATGAAATAGTCTTTGACCTTCTCGAGCAGACCCTTCTCGTGAGGCTCGTTGTTCACCGGAAGCGTGGCAGCGAGCTGCTCAAACAGTTTGCGCTGCTCGCGCGACAGCTTGCCCGGGATCTTCACGTCCACATGCACAATCAGATCGCCGCGCCCGCGCCCCTGCACTTCCGGAACCCCGCGGCCCTTGAGCCGAAGCTGCGCCCCGCTCTGCGTGCCTTCGGGAATCGACAGTTTATGCGGACCTTCGAGCGTGGGCACTTCAATTTCATCGCCCAGCACAGCCTGTGTGATGTTGATGGGCACCGTGCAGTGCAGATCGTTCTGATCCCGCTCGAAAATCGAGTGCTCTTTGACCGTGAAGAAAATATAGAGGTCGCCGGTGGGGCCGCCGTTAGCGCCAGGCTGCCCTTCGCCTGAAACGCGCAGCCGATTGCCATCGGCTATACCAGCCGGAATCGAGACCTTCAGGCGTTTGTTCACCTGCCGATGCCCCTGTCCCCGGCAATCGCGGCAGACGTTCTTTACAATCTGACCCGCGCCGCCGCAGCTCGAACACGTGCGCCGCACCGACAGAAATCCCTGGG
>JBDUBZ010000329.1:0-4718 GCA_040003745.1 Terriglobia bacterium | reverse complement strand
GATTGAAACTACCGCCAAGCCTTTCCTGCTGGCTGCCGCAGTCTCCGTCGTCATTGGTCTTTTCTGCTTCACACTTCCAGCGCCGCCGCCACCGAAAACAGCTGCCGCCGTGAAGCTCAAAAGCGCCCTGGGCCTGGACGCCCTGGTCATGCTGAAGGACCGGTCCTATCTGGTCTTCGCCATCGGTTCGGTGCTGGCGTGCATACCGCTGACGTTCTATTTCTCATTTACCAACGCCTTTCTGAACGACGAGGGAGTGCGGAATGCGGCCGGGAAAATGACGCTCGGTCAGGCGTCTGAGGTGGGCGCCATGCTGCTGATGCCTTTCATTTTCCGGCGCGTGACTGTGAAACAAATTCTCGTCGTTGGACTCGCCGCATGGTCGGCGCGCTATCTTCTTCTGGCGTTCGGCAACGCCGGAACGGGTATGTGGATGTTCTACGCCGCCATCCTGCTGCACGGTATCTGTTACGATTTTTTCTTCATGACGGGACAGCTCTACACCGATCAGCAGGCGCCAGCGCATCTACGAAATTCCGCACAGGGACTGATCACGTTCCTGACGTACGGTGTCGGGATGTTCATCGGCTCGCTGCTCTCCGGCGGCGCGCTCGATGTGTTCACGACAACGGTGAACGGTGTGGTGCGGCGCGATTGGTTCGGGTTTTGGTCGGTCTCGAGTGCGGGAGCTTTCGTTCTCGTACTGATGGTGGTAGCCTTCTTCCGTACGGATAGTCGAATTGAGGCTAATTGAGGCGCAAATGAGAATTAGCCGGATCGTCTGCTGTTTCACCGCCTGCGCGGCTCTCGCACAGACGCCCGTGAAACAACCCCCTCCCGGAGAGGACTGGGTCTCGCTTTTCAACGGCAAAGATCTGACGGGGTGGGTGCAGATTGGCAAAGAAAGCTGGACCGTGGAAGCGAACACCATCCACGGCCGGGGGCTCACCAAAGATTACGGCTATCTGCAGACGGAGAAGCCCTATCGGGATTTCCAGCTCTCGCTCCGTTTCAAGTGTGAGGGCGATGGCAATAGCGGCGTTTTCGTCCACAGCGCATTCAAGCCTGGAACCGCTGAAGTCACCCAGGGTATGCAGTTCGAAGTCGATTGCACAATCGGGCACCATACCGGGGGATTGTATGGGGATGGGCGCGCCTGGCTCGTCTGGCCGGCCCCGGAAAATGAAACCGTGGTCCGCCAGGGCGAATGGAATGAATACCTGCTCGAGGTAGTGGGAAACCGCTACCGGGCGCGCCTGAACGGCGTTCAGATGATCGACTTCACAGATCCGAAACCGAAGTCGTTCGATGGTCCGATTGCGCTGCAGTTGCATTCGGGAGGGCGCGGAGATATGCGTTTTCGTGACATCATGATCCGCGACCTTTCGCACTGACTACGGCGCACTGGATCGCTGGAAGCCAACGTTGTGGATCATCAGGTAAGCGGCACATCGAAAAGCGCCAGCCAGTACTGTACCGACTGCAGCCCGAATCCGATCAGGATCAGAATCACACCTGCCACGCCCATCCTGCGGTCCGGAATCGTCTCGGCGGCCCATTCGACATAGGGAGTCAGGACATTTGCGGCCGCTGTTACCAGTCCTATAGCCAGGCCAGCTTCTTCCCCAAACATTACTGCATGCATCTCATGGCCGGCGAACCCCGCACTGATATAACCGGCAATCGCGTAGCCGACCGTGCGGCCGCCGATAGCGATCAACTGCGGACGCCCCAAACGCGGCCGAAGGGCGGGGCTGTATGCCAGGGCGGGACGGCTCCCAAGGGAATACGCAACAATCTGCCCGGCTGTGGCCAGCAACCCGAAGGTGATTCCAAATCGCGGGCCGTAAATGTAATACGCGCCCACGGCGAACCCCGCGCCACGGATCGCGCTGAACAGGGCTTCATAACGGAGCGAAAACGGCGCAAGGCCCTGCGTCGCGCGCCCGAACTCCAGTGCGAGCGTGAACCCATGGGTAATGCCGGAGGCGATACCGAACGGAAGCCCCAGCACCACTCCATAGCCGGAGCCGAAAATTACTCCATAAGTGACCGCGCGCGTGAGGGCGCGCAGCGGACCGTGGTTGCCGCCCAGAATGTCGTAAGCCAGATAAAGCGCGCCCAGGACATCGAAGCAGCTTCCGAGGAGACTGACAATCGCGAGATGATGATGCGTCACGGCTGCCGGCAGGCGTTATAGATGCGCTCCACAATCTCGATTGCGGCGAGACCTTCTTCCCCTGCCACGAGGGGCTTGCGATTGTTCCGGATCGCGTCCCCAAAATCAAGAAACTGCCGTTCGAATGGCTCGAGCGAAATCGCCATTGGATCGGACGCGCCCGACGCCGATTCCTGCGAGATCGGCGCAGGCTCGCCCTCCTCGTCATCCTGAACATCCCAGGCGGTGAGCTTGTCGCCGGTGATGATCGCCGTGCCGCGCGTGCCATGGATTTCCACCCGCTCGGAATACCCCGGCCACATGGCCGTCGAAGCCTGGATCACGCCCGTGGCTCCGTTCTCATAGCGCAGCAGCGCATTCACCACATCTTCCGATTCGATCTTGTGCAGCGCGCCCAGCTGCCACATGGCGCTGACCTTCTCGACAGGTCCGGCCAGCCAGCGCAACACATCCACCTGGTGAATCGCCTGATTCATCAGGGCTCCGCCGCCTTCCACAGCCCAGCTGCCCTTGATGGGCCGGCTGTAATACTCGGTGGAGCGAAACCACTTCACGTAAGCGTCGCACTGGATCAGCCGCCCAAGCCGCCCGTCCTCAATGGCCTTCTTGAGAAAAATGGTGGAGTCGTCGAAACGGTGCTGGCTGACCACGCCCAGCAGAATCCCCGCCGCCCGCGCCGTCCGGACCATCTCCCGCGCTGTGGCTGCGTTCACCGAGATCGGCTTCTGCACCTGCACGTGCCTGCCGCTCCCGGCGCAGATCTTCACAGCCTGGAGCCGGAAATCGGGAAAACTGCAGACATCCACGTAGTCGACTTCCGGAAACCGGCACACCTCCTCATAGGTCGGAACGAAGGTTGCGCCGTGCTGCTGGGCGAACGCCCGTCCCGCCGCGGGGTTGATGTCGGTACAAACGGTGATTCGATAGCCGATGTTGCGATAAGCTAACGCGTGCTTCTGTGAGATAGCTCCAGTACCGATGATTCCGACTCTCATGGATCACGATCATTATAATGAGGGATCATCGATGAACAAGCCCCGATTTCCGCTGGACGCAGTATTGGTGTGCGGGTGCGTGCTCCTCGCCGGTTGCCGAGGCACTCCTTCGGCCGATGTTGCGGCCACCACCAACGGCCGGCCCATCTATTACGCCGAGGTCGAACGCACCTACAAGTCGCAGTTTCCGGGCAAGGTGGAAGGCGAGAGCGAAGACCAGATTCAGCTGCGCCGCCTGCAGGTGCTGCGCTCTCTTATCGACAACGAGATCATGCTGCAGCGCGCCGAAAAGGCGGGTCTCGTGGCTACCGACGCGGATGTCGATGCGCGCCTGAACGAACTCAAGGCGCCCTACACCAAAGAAGAATTCGATAAGCAGCTGAAGCAGTGGGGGCTTACTGCCGATGAGTTGCGGGCGCGCATCCGTAAAGACGAAAGCGTCAAGAAGCTCTTCAATAAAGAGATCACCTCGCGCATTAACATCTCGGATGCCGACATTAAGAGCTTTTACAACGCTAATCGCGGCAGCTTCAACCTTCCCGAGCCGCAGGTCCACATGGCGCAGATCGTCGTCACCAGCCATGCGGACCCCAATGCCCACAATCTCAAGAACGATAAGGCCAAGAACGACGAGGAAGCGCGGCGGAAAATCGAAGCCATCTACGCCCGCCTGCGTCAGGGCGAGGATTTCACCATGGTGGCGCAGAACTACTCGGAGGATCCGCAGACTACGCCCAATGGCGGCGATCTGGGCTTTCTGCCCGAATCGGCTCTGAATCAATCGAGTCCCGAACTGCGCAAACTCGTGCTCGAGCTGCAGCCGGGCCAGCTGTCTCCCGTGATTCCCACGCAGGATGGTTATCGCATTCTTCGCATGATTTCAAAGGAACCTGCCGGCCAGCGCGATCTGGGCGACCCGCGCGTGCAGCAATCCATCCGCGAAAATCTGATCGGCAATAAAGATCAGCTGCTGAAGACCGCTTACTATGAACGCGCGCGCAATGAAGCCAAGGTCGTGGATTTTATGGCGCGGGGGGTTCTGGACGCGGCCGGCAGCGGAAAATAGGTGTGTTTGCCTGGCGCTTTCCGTAAACGTGAACATTCGGCAGCACGGGACTGGGTGGCCTCGGATGCGGACCGCGGCTTATAGAGATCCGTCCGGCGAAAGAGAACACAAATGATCACGAACACAGAGACAGGCACTTCCGTAGACGAGGTCGCGGCGGGAATTTATCGCATCTGTACGCCGACAGATGTGATTCCAGGAGGCTTCACGTTCAATTCTTACCTGGTTGTTGACGAGGAACCACTGCTGTTCCACACGGGGTACCGGAAGCTATTCCCGATTACCCTGGAAGCCATTCGGAAGGTAATGCCGGTTGAAAAGCTGCGCTGGATCGGAGGATCGCACTTTGAGGGCGATGAATTCGGCGCGCTGAATGATTTCCTCGCGGTCGCACCCAAAGCGACGCCGTTCGGCTCCGAGATTGGTGTCCTGACATCGCTCAACGATTTTGCCTCTCGTCCCGCCCGCGGGTTCAGGG
>JBDUBZ010000328.1:0-4726 GCA_040003745.1 Terriglobia bacterium | reverse complement strand
GGCGGACATGTTCGCGAAGCCGGAAGACGGCTGGACCGCTCGTCGTTTCGTAGCATCGGATGCCTTCGAAAACCGAGCTGCCATAGCTGACGACATGCGAAAGGACGTGAATTTTGGCATCGTCCCACGCGATAAATTCTCCATTGCGCCAGATTTTCTCGGTGGCCTTCAACATCACACCAGTATATCTATTGCGTGTTTTCCGGCGGTTCTGGCGACTTCATATACCGGTCGAACATGGCGGACGATATCTCAGAATTGGTCGGCCACTGGCCGCGCCGCCGGCCTGCATGCGTCTGGTAATCTTCGAGGCGGGCAGGGTCGGGCTGTACGACATGGCCGTCTTTGAGAAACAGTAGCCCGGCTTTCGAGGTTGGCATTTTCGCCACGAACGCGTCGGCTTCGTCGAGAATCGCCCGTAACCGGGCGCCGACGACTTTCGGGTCGATAGGCTCACTGCTGACGAGACCGCGCCAGTCGTCCGCGGGAAAGAACTGGTTGCGGCGAATCTCCGCAATGAGTCCCTCTGGCGTGAATCCGGGAGCTTTCTCTACTGCCGCCCACACGATCGCGCCTAACGGCAGAATCGATTCGTGAACCGTCACGAGGTCGACAAGATCGCGCAGTTCGCGCCGCCCGGCTGCAGCCATCGTCTTGTTCATCGCGAGATCCACGGGGTGCAGGACGTATCCGAACAGCTCATCGCGCACCGTTGGGAAGAATCGGTAATCACTGTCGACGACCCAGTCGAGCCGGGTTCCGGCACCCTGCATCGTCACCGCCGCGGCGTACATCACGGGCTGTTGCAGAAGCCACCGTATGCTGTATCCCGCGGCTTCCAGCGCCCCAGCGTCGTTCATCGCCGCCTGAATCACTCGTTCCTGACGATCATGAAATACATCGATGTCTCTTGAAAAACGGACCGCCGCTCGATTCAGGGGTGTAGACCCGGCGACGTAGCTTTCGGGATCGCGGTAAACGGCCAGCAGCCGCAGGATATCGCTCTGAATCTTAGAGAGCGGCACGGCAGGCCTGTTCTAGTTCCTCAGCCAGAAATCGCGCGTTCAAATTACCTTCGATACGCAGAGGCCGCGCAATTCCCAGTGCTTCTTGCGGCGTAGGGTGTTCATGTTCCCGCACATTCCAAAGCGCCATCACGCCGAAATCTGCAAACGCGCGGTGATACAAAATTTCAAAGTCGGGCTGAGAAGATGCGGCAGGCATCGGCAATGCTCTCTTCCAGAATATCCGAAAGGCACTTGCCGGACGCGCCTGTTACTTGCTGACGACCATGCCAACATCCGCCATCCAGTCGTGCAGCCGAGGCAGCCACGTTTCCCCGACGTGCTGTGCTGCCCCGCGCACATCTGTGCAGACTCCGGGCCGTATCGCCTCTGAGGCGCGCTTCAATCCGTGGCACTTACGCGCTGGGTAATGTCGTGCGTGAGCCAGCTCAATGATTCACCCGTCGCGTTTCCAATCCACCACAATGATCTCGATCACGATTCATGTGGGCGTTATCGCGCTCCTCCTCGTAGTATCGAAAACAATCATCCCCCCAGCCGCGAAATTGATTCCCCAGACCACCGTGGCATCGCTCATTTCGCCTTACATGCAGCGGCCCATTGCCCCAGCCATGGGAGGCGGCGGAGGCGCTCATCAGGACTCCCCCGCCACCGCCGGACGTCCTCCCAAATTCGCGCCGCGTCAGTTGGTTCCACCCATGCTCGAAACCAATCCTCACCCGAAACTGACCATGGAAATGACCATCGAAGCGCCGCCCGAAACCGTCTTACCGGACCACCTGCCCTCCAACATCGGCGACCCTCTGGGCAAGCTCCTCAACAACAGCGCCGGCAGGGGAGGCCCGCTCGGGATTGGCGAAGGAGAACGGGGCACCGGAATCGGCAATAAATCCGGAGCACACATGGGTTCGGGCGACGGCGATATCGGCCCTCTCTACATCGGCGGCAGAGGAGGCGTGACGAACCCTGTGGTGATTCGCCAGGTCTCCCCGGAATTCAGCGACGACGCAAGGCGCGCCAAACAAACCGGCATGGTCGTTTTACGAACGGACATCGATACCGCCGGGCGCCCCCGCAACATCCGTGTCACCCAGCATCTCGGCATGGGGCTCGACGAAGAGGCCATCCACGCCCTCGAGCAATGGCTCTTCAAACCCGGCACAAAGGATGGCAAACCCGTCGCCGTATCGATTTCGGTCGAAGTGCGTTTTCAGCTTTTTTAAAGCCGTATCGTTTAAAGCATGATCGCGCCCAGGCGAACACCCATCCCGATCGCCTCTGCCCGGCTGCCCGCACCCAGTTTCCCCAGCAGCGCCGACACATGAAACTTCACCGTATGTTCGGAAATACCCAGCCGATAGGCGATCTCTTTGTTCGCCAAACCCTCGGCCACCATGCGCAGGATCTGAGTTTCGCGAGCCGTCAAACCGGAGGCGGCCTGCGGCACGGCGGGCGCGGTCGCACTCTCATGCGGGAGAACGGCCAGCCCGGCGCCCGCCGCCCGGATGGCAATCTCAATCTGCAGTTCGGACGCGTCCGTGGGGAGCACTCCCCGGGCGCCCGCCCGAATCAGATTGCGATGCGACTGCTCCGTCAGGATCACAGTCGGAATCCCTTCGAGCGATGCCAGTGTGGTGGCGGCGTCTTCATCCGCCGCCAGTTGCCAGAGGATCGTCGCCGGTTGCAGTTCCAGCGCCTGCTGAAGCAGCTCGGCCGGCCCGCTTGCGCCCACCAGCGCGCAGCCGGGGATTGCCCCCACCAGTGCCTTCAGTCCCGCCCTCACCACAGGCGAAGCCGCCGCCACCATAACTGTAATCGCATCGCTCAATTTACCGGCACGTCCTCTGCTTACGCTCCGCCGGAACGATATCGGCCTTCACCGGCACACCGCCTCGCAACAGTTCTGCGGCTATAGGCTTCCCGACTTTATCGCCGCCCAGATGAGCCTGCACATCGTCCGTATCCGTCACCGGCTGCCCTTCGAGCGTAAGCAGCACGTCGCCGATCAGCACCCCCGCCTTCGCCGCCGGCCCTTCCGGTTCCACGCTCAGCATGATCAGCCCTTCACGCCCATCGGGCAACTGCACCGGATGCATGCCGATGCCGAGATACCCGCGCCGCACGCGCCCGCTCACCAGCAGGTCGCCGGCAACGCGCGTTACCGCCGCCACCGGAAGAGTAACCCCGCTGCCCCGCGTGAGGCCCGATGTATTCAAGCCAATCACCAGGCCTTCCACATCAATCAGGGCGCCGCCGGAGAAGCCCGGATAAATTGTCACGTCCGGCCTTATGAACCGCTCTGCCTGGCCCCCGCGCCATGTACGCCACGCTCCACCCACCGCGCTGACAATGCCGAAACTGGCGCTGATACCGTTCTCCGTGCGCCGCCCGAGTGCATACACAAAGTTGCCTGTCTTTATAGATGCGTCACTTGCAAACTTAGCTGCATCCCCGCTGCCTTCCCCAATTTTGAGCACCGCCAGGTCGGTGCCCGGATCCCGCCCCGCCAGCGTCGCGGGCAGATTTGTGCCATTGGGCAGAGTGATGGTGATGTCGCTGTCGCGCCGCAGAGTGTGGTCGGTCGTCACCACAACGCCGTCCTGCCAGAGAATGCCGCTCGATGGAACATGCGGGCGCCCATGCACCGCAACCACGAATTGCGAGGCCCGTTCAACCGCGCCCGCCAGTTCGTCTGAGAAGTTACGAAGAGAATTTTCTTTTGCCATCCCTCAAGCTTGCCGCTCGATGACAGGGCAGCGCATCAGCCATTCGGGCAGGCCGAAAGGCTGAGGGCTCAGATCTCGTCGGTATAAACGTTGAAGCTTTCGAGCCAGTGCGGACCAAAGCTGGTTGCGATCGCCACATCCGCGGCATCGCGCCCTTTGGCAATCACCAGCCGCCCGATTCGCGGCGTATTGTTGCGCGGATCGAACACATGCCACGCCCCGCCGATATACGCTTCGAACCACGCCGCGAAATCCATCGCGGTGTAGGGCGGCGGCGTCCCCATATCCCCGAGGTAGCCTGTGCAATAACGTGCCGGAATATTCATGCACCGGCAAAGCGTGACGGCCAGATGCGTGAAATCGCGGCACACACCGGATCGCTCATTGAAGCCCTCGAAGGCCGTGCGCGTGACGCGCGCATTGGGATAGGAGAACACGATGTGGTTGTGAACCCAGTCGCAGATCGCCTGCACGCGCGCATACCCGCCCGCCACATTCCCGAACTGGTTCCAGGCAAACTGTGAAAGCAGCTCCGTTTCGCAATACCGGCTGCCCAGCAGAAATACCAGCGTTTCATTTGGAAGATCTTCCACCGGATGCTGCTCGGCGGTCGTGATCCGCGCCTCGAATTCGCCCGAATCCCGGAAGATGCCGCGGGTCTTGATCTCAATCCGGCCGGCCGGTGCGACCAGACGCACACAACGATTTCCAAAAGAGTCGCGATATTCCTTTAAGGGCACCACGGGATCTGTCGAAACCGCGTCCTCAGCCTCTATATCCGCAGCGCGCGAGTCATGCACGTTCAGCATCAGGATCATAGCCGTGGGCTGAGGAAAGTTGTAGACCATCTCGTATCCGACCTGAATTCTCATCTGATGTTGTCCTTCCTGCCAGGTGGGTTCCACGGGGTCCGCATTCCACGGCAGAGGCGTTACCCTGCGGAATTCTAATCATAGGTCGCAACCTGGCGGAGCC
>JBDUBZ010000042.1:0-16054 GCA_040003745.1 Terriglobia bacterium | reverse complement strand
GACCGCGTCAACGGTGCGGTTGTATTCGTCCCAAAGCCGATCCCGATCCCCACAATCCATCACGAAGCCTGCCCGACTGCGTACCATCCCTCGCCCTCGACGTATTCGTAAAGCATGCCATCCGATCCCAGGAAGCGCGTAACCCGGCGGTGCATCCAGCGTTCATCCCACTGCATTGTCAGGACGCACGCCGGCTTGCTATTTAGTTTTCGAGGGAAAGCATCTTCGTGACCATTTGGCCGCATGGTGAGGGGGTCCTTTACGGATGCTTATCCTTGCGAGAGTCGAACTCATCGCCCAATTGCGATCGATCTGTCGTATGCAATACGTCCCTGACCATCTGGACTAGTTTACTGGAGATCAACGGCTTCGCAATAAAAGCCCAGCCGTAATTGAGCACCAGTAGATTTCCGTCGGCCCCACCTCCGGACATCAGCATTACGTGCAAGTGGGGTCTCGTCTTCTTCAATTCCTGCCCAAGTTCCGGCCCCGCCATCAGAGGCATATCTACATCGGAGAGAAGAAGGTCAATCGTCCCTTCGGTCTTCCCAGCCAATTCGACGGCATCAAAGCCGCACCTGGCCGAAAGAACCCGGAAATTAGCGGATTCGAGGGTCGTGACCACCATTCGGAGGACACCGGGATTATCGTCAACGACCAGAATAGTTTCGAGCGTTCCTTTGAGGGATTCAGGCAAGATTTCACCTTATGGCAGGTAAAAATCGTGCTCAGTAGGGGGCTAACTCGCGGGATTGCGAGGATGGCATTCCGAGTGGAGCGAAGTTTAAATGTTAGTTTCAGTATAGAGTGATTTGGCTGTGATGTGTCAGGTTCATGGTAACCGGGTTTTCGCCTCTAATCCTCTGGATTCTCCATTCGAGGCCACGGCACGTCAGGCGCTCTTCTGGTATCTCCGGCAATCGGTTATGGAACGACGGGAATCGTAGTCGGATAACTGCTGCGTCCGTCGGTATACACGATGAGCGGCTGGGCGGGCCCGGCGGCTTCATTCGCGTTCAGGCGGAAGCCGATCTGGTAAACTCCGGGCACTCCATTTCCCACTGTAGTGGCGCTATGCATGGTGCCTCCCACGCCGACCTGCACCCGGCTCGGCGCAAAGTTCTCGCCTGTCGACGAATAGTTGATCAGGCTGACAATCATCTCGTCGCCGGGATGCGCGGGATGGGCAGCATCGACATTGTTAGCCGTGGAAGACGCCTGAACGAAAATAATAGTCGCCGGTGTGGGATCGATGGTGACTGCGAGCGGGAAGGCACTGGCCGCTCCATTATTCACATTCATGATCGTCGCCCCGGCCGGCAGCCCCGGCGGAATTACCAGATTGATCTGCGTGGGGGATGAGAACAAAATGACGGCCGGCTGCCCGTTGAAAGCCACCGTGGGTACCCCCCTCGAAGCTGCCAGGTTGTTCCCGTAAAGAGCCATGATCGCGCCCGGATAGCTTCCCGACAGCCCCGGCACGGCGTTCTGCAGCTCTGGTATCGGGGCGGGCTGGCCGGCAACGGCAGGCGTAATCTGGAAGCCCGCGGGCGCAGTGGCTAGCTGGAACCCGGACGTTATGCTCACATCCGGATTCGATAGAGTTGCCCCCGCGGCTACGGAAACATTCACCTGCAGATGGTTCGGAGCGATGACAAAAACACGCCGGACCACCACGTCCGTCGTACCGAAGCCAACGGTCATCAGCCCGGGCACAAACGTAAAGCCGGAGGTCGTGATGTCGACCATCGCTTCGGCGCCCGCAGGCAGCGAGGAAGGCTTGATACCTGTGATCGCGGGTGGCTCGCTACTGCCATAAGCGAAGGTTACCGGCGACGCCGCCTGCACTAACTGCGAATTCTGGCCATCGGAATTGTAAACCGTAAGGCTGGCTGTCTGCACGTTCGCGCCCGGAGGCGGAGTCACAAGCGCGGTGCCCGTCTTCGGATCGAGCGACGCAATCGCCGCCGGCAGGCCGTCGAAATAGATCAGGCTGTCTGTCGCCAGACCCGTACCGGTCACCGTCGCAGTCCCATCGCCATTGTTGGCTACAGACTGCAGCGCGGGCGGTGCATTCTGGGTGAGCGTAAAACCCGAAGGCAGCACATACATGTAATCGGGCGTCGTGAACACCAGATGCTGTGGCCCCGGCGTGCCAGTTCGGCTGAAGGCCACATAGACTGACGCGTAGGTGGACCCGTTCGCCTGCCCCGGTGTCACACCGTAGGTGTACGCGGAATTGCCCACGATCTTAACCGCCAGCCCAGGAGCCTTGCCGTTCGATCCGAGACCTGTGCCCGTCGCATTCACTGCGGCAAACCCACTCAGCATGTTAAGAAACGCGGGCTGCAGGGCAATGGAATTGATGTAGCTGAAAATCTGGACATCGTACAGCTGCACCGCCGACCGCGCCGCGAGGTCGATATTGATGCCATCGACACTTTTGCCCCCCTGGACGGACAATTGCGCCGCCTGCGTGGAATCGGCCGTGCCGGGATAAAACAACGCCGTCGTCGGGCTGGATGGAGGGTTAATTGTTCCATCGGCATTCCATGGTCCCTGGATGTCGGCCGTCGGCGGCAGCGGGTGCGCATAAACCAGATACTGCCCGGGAGGGATGCCGTCGATCCGGTAGCTTCCATCCGGATTGGTAAAAGCACTCACGGCGTCGGCTCCGGCGCGAATGGCCACCACCGACGAAAGATGCAGCCCCCTGCTCGCGCTGGTGATCCGCCCTGTAATGCTCCCCAGCTGCGCGAAAGCCGCGTTCGGATAAAGCGCCGACAGAGCGGCGGTATCGTCGGCCGTGAGCGGATGGCTGAGTGTGGTCGCCCTTGTGGTCGACTGCGACATGGTGGAAGAAGTAAACGTGTGCTGCAGGCCGAGCGCATGGCCCATCTCATGCAGCATCGTCAGATAAAAAGCCTGCGTGTAGCTTGGTCCGGGCTGAAGAGTCAGATTCCGGTTCATCTGCACCGTTGAGCGCACCACCGGAAAAAACTTCGCACCGGTGGCCGTGGTGACCGGGGTAGTGAGGGTGGTTACGCTGCCATAACCTTCGAGGCCCGGCGGCAGATCGGTAAACACCACGTCCCCACCCGGCGTATTCTGCAGCGTGGCTCCGTTTTCCACGCCGCCAAAAGCCACACGCAAATCCGAAGTGGCAACCCCGTTCCACACCTGAGTGGCCTGCCGGATCTGGCTCAATACCGAGCCAAAGGTATCATTCTGCGAGTAGAGGCCTGGACCGTCCTCCGAGACGTAAAAGGTGACTGTTTTGCCCGGCAGGGAGCTCAGATTATATTTCTCAGGCGCATTTCCGCCAGGCAGATAGTGAATTAAATGGTAGTACGCCGCCGCCGGCAGACTGATCGCGAGAAGCAACAGCAGCCGCTTCACTTCAGCCCTCCGCTGACCCGGCTCTTCAAATCGCTCAGATTCATCTGCACCGCCCGGTCGCGAATGGCCGCACCCGAGCCGTCGAGAATGGTTTCACCGATTTCGCCGCGAACCACCGTTATCGAGCCATCCGGCTGCTGCGAGACGTTAAACAGCCCCTGCGTAAGGCCCACCAGATGCGTGAGCCCTGTCGAGGAGGAAGTCCAGAGGAACATCACGTATTCGGAACCCACCTGCAGCACCGGAACACCAGACACCGACTGCTTCAGGCCCTTCGCCGCCCCGCCGGGAAGTAGCACCTCAGAGGGTGCAAAACCCTTCCAGGTCTCCACAATCTGCAGCTTGTAATGCGTGTAAATGGCTGAGCCGGTGAAACTTGCCGACGAACCCGTAACCCTGGCGCGAACGATAGCCGTGGCGCTCTGAGTCATCTGATCCATGCTGAGCTGCCGCAGCGTCACCGCCGGAGCGGGAAGACAGGCCACTGTGAGGGCTATGATGGCGAGGCTTCTGAACATTAAGGTGAGCTTTACCCTGCTAAATGCAGGTATACAGCCATTAATTCATGAAGAAAAGAGGAGGGTTACAGCGGGGCGAAAGCGGTTACAGGGGCTAGTTAGACACGCAAATGAGACAGTCTGCCTCAGCGGGCTCCAATTACGAGACCTCAGCGGTCTCTGACCACAAGAATGGGAATATTCAGCAGGTGCCGCACCGGATTGATGGTGTTCCCGAAGATCAGATCTTTAATCCCTCCGTGGCCGTGAGCGCCCATCACCAGCAGGTCCGCGTTGATTTCCAGGGCATACCGGACGATTTCCGTACGCGGTTTCGACCCATGCCGAATCGCCGTTTCCACGTCGATATTCATCTCGCTCAGGGAAGCGACCACACTGTTCAGATAGGCTCGCCCGGCCTCCACCTCCGCCGTGGAGGATTCCGGACCATACACCTGGCTGGTCACGCCCTCCTCAACGTGAAGCAGGTAAAGGCGCCCCTGGCTGGCGGATGCCAGTGCTGCCGCGTGGCTCAGGGCCAGCCGGTCGAGTTTCGAATGATCGAGCGGAACCAGGATTCGACGGTAGCTCGGCGCTCTGAGCAGTGCGGCCGATGCCGCCTCAAGCCCCAGAGTGGCCCGGCTGTCCGCCGGACGGCGATATGGCTGCAGGGAGATCCGGAACAGCAGAGCCAGCAGCGACCCGCTGACGAGCAGACAAACTCCCCAGACCAGCGGCGCCCATCGCCCGGAGGCGGCCGCCCATTCGCGGATCGACTGGGCGGCAAGCCAGATGTTGAGCCCCAGTACGATGGCAGCCGTCGCCCACCCTGCCGTGCTCAGCTTCCAGCCATTCACGAACGGGCCCATAAGACTTCGGTCGCTCGTGAAATGCAGCAGCGGAATGATCGCGAAAGGCAGTTGAAGGTTGAGCACTACCTGGCTCAGGATCAGCAATTTCAACGTGCCGCCACTGCCATTCAGCCAGATCACGAGGAACGCCGGGACAATGGCAAACAGCCGCGTCACCAGCCTGCGCAGCCACGGCTGCACACGAATATTGAGAAAGCCCTCCATGATGATCTGTCCCGCCATGGTCCCGGTCAGCGTGGAAGACTGACCCGAGCAGAACAGCGCGATCCCGAAGAGCTTCGCCGCGACCACGGTTCCCATAAGCGGGGCTAGCAGCAGATAGGCCTGTGAAATCTCGGTGACATCCTGCTTATGCACGAAGAAGATTGCAGCCGCCAGAATCAGGATTGCGGCGTTGATAAACATGGCGCCGTTCAGGGCCACCACGCAATCCCACAGATTGTACTTGCAGGCCGTTTTTTTCTCTTCGACAGTGCTTCCAATGCGCCGGGTCTGCACGAGAGCCGAGTGCAGATACAAATTGTGAGGCATCACCGTCGCCCCGAGCATACCCACGGCTACGTAAAGGCTCGCATGATCTATACGGGGAACTAGCCCGGCCATCACGCCGGCCAGATCCGGCCTCGCCATGACTATCTCGGCTGCGAAGCAACAGGCGATCACAAGGATCAGTGAGAGCACAACAGCTTCGAGATAGCGGATGCCCAGCCGCTGTAAGCCCAGCACCAGCAGCGCATCGAGCGAGGTCACTGCCACGGCAACGAGCAGAGGAATGTGGAAAAGAAGATTGAGAGCAATGGCCGCCCCCAGAACTTCGGCAAGATCGCAGGCGATAATCGCAATCTCACAAAGAAACCAGAGAGCTATGTTGATGCGGCGAGGGTAGCTTTCGCGGCAGGCCTGCGCTAAATCAAGTCCGGCGGCAATCCCCAGGCGAACGCTGAGATTTTGCAGCAAAATGGCCATGGCGTTCGACATGACCAGCACCCAAAGCAGTTTGTAGCCGAACTCCGCCCCGCCCTGCAGATCCGTCGCCCAGTTGCCCGGATCCATGTAGCCGACACTGACCAGATATGCTGGTCCCGCGAAGGCGAACATGCGGCGCCAGAACGAGACGTGATCGGTGCGAACGGACTCATGCACGTCCGCAAGCGATCGCGTCTGTCCTGGCGTCATCCCTGCTACGACTGTAGCGCGAGGTTAGCGGAGAATTCAGCGTCGGTCGCGGCGATCGTTGCCGCGGTCGTCGCGGTCACCGCGAAAATCATGATTACGGTCACGGTCCCAGCGATGGTCGTGGTCGAATCGTCCGCGGGATCCATCCCAGTAACCGTTGAAAAACTGTCCGCCTTCATAGCGCGGGGTGATCCAGCGGGAGCCTGCATACGGCGGGCGAGTCCAGTAGCCTTGATGCCACCTATATCGGTTACCTACGGGATACCAATATCCATCCACCCAGATAAACCCCGCTCCCGGAGCGGCTGGGCGCACATAGACGCGAGGCCGCGGTGGAGGGCCAATTCGTATTCCCAAAGACACCTGTCCGAATAATGTGGATCCGGCCAGAACCAACGATCCAACTAATAATTTTAAGTTCATAGGGATGATTTCCCCTCCTCGGCTCTGCAATATGCACGCAACACGCCAGGTTAACAACCGACAATGAATTGTATGACTTCCGGGCTCTGTACCCAGTGTTTGCACCGTCGCGAGGTGCGCAGCGACCGGGGATCGGTGTTCACGCTCTGCAAGCGTGGCTTATCCGACCCGAAATATCGAAAATATCCGCTGCTACCGGTGGTGCAGTGCGGTGGATTTGAGCCAATCTCATACAATCGTATTGCCGCCATGTCATCCATATCGCTAGCGCAGCTTACAGACTCGGACTCCGCCATTTTCGATATTCGCTCCAGGGCAAAGGGCCCCCAGGGAAGTGTTCCCATCACGGCCGCCATGCTGCTCGAACGTCCTTCGGGCGACCTCTTTGGCTGGGCACAGAACGCGGGCATGGGCTGGAACCCTTCCAAACTCGGCGGGAAGGAAATCCTGATCCTCAGCACCCATGGCGGAATTCGCCGCCCCGATGGCACCCCCATCGCGCTTGGCTATCACACGGGACACTGGGAAGTGGGACTGCTGATGGAGGCCGCGGCCGAAGAATTGACGGCCCATCGCGCTATCCCCTTTGCCGCCTATTGTACGGACCCCTGCGATGGCCGCACCCAGGGCACGCCAGGCATGTTCGACAGCCTTCCTTATCGCAACGATGCCGCCACCATTTTCCGCCGCCAGATCCGCTCCCTGCCCACCCGTAGCGGTGTAATCGGCGTGGCCACCTGCGACAAGGGACTTCCAGCCATGATGATGGCTCTCGCGGGAACACCAAACCTGCCCTGCGTTCTGGTGCCGGGTGGCACCACACTGCTCGCGGAAGAAGGTGAGGATGCCGGCCGCGTGCAGTCTGTGGGAGCCCGCTTCGCCCATAACGAAATCACCCTCGAAGCTGCGGCCGAGGCGCTGTGCCGTTCCTGCGCCAGCCCCGGCGGCGGCTGCCAGTTTCTGGGAACGGCCGCGACGTCGCAGGTCGTTGGCGAAGCCATGGGCATGTCGCTGACGCATTCCGCGCTGGCGCCTTCAGGGCAGCCGGTCTGGGTCGACATGGCGAAACGATCCGCCCGCGCCGTCCTCCGCCTTGAAGCCGCCGGCCTGACCATGAGCCGTATTCTGACCGATGCTTCGATCGCCAACGCCATGATTGTTCACGCGGCTTTTGGCGGATCTACGAATCTCATTTTGCACATTCCCGCCATCGCTCACGCCGCGGGACTGCGGCGGCCCACCGCGGCCGACTGGACCCGGATCAATCGCGAAATCCCTCGCCTGGTGGACGCTCTCCCCAACGGCCCGAAATACTTTCCGACTGTTCAGGTATTCATGGCCGGCGGCGTTCCGGAAGTGATGCTCCATCTGCGGCGCGCGGGTCTGCTCGATACCAATGCAATGACCGTTTCCGGCGAAAATCTCGGCGTCATGCTCGACTGGTGGGAGCAATCGGAACGGCGCCACGCCATTCGCAAAGTACTGCGCGAAAAAGACGGCGTCGACCCCGATCACGTGATCATGGACCCCGATTCGGCCCGCCGCAACGGCCTGACCTCCACGGTAACTTTCCCCGTAGGCAATCTTGCCCCGGGCGGCTCGGTCATCAAGAGCACTTCCATCGATCCCTCGGTCGTGGATGCCGATGGAATCTATCGCAAGCGCGGCCCCGCCCGCGTTTTCCATACCGAGCAGGGCGTCATTGCGGCCATCAAAAGCAATGGCCCGGATCGCATTAAAGAAGGCGATGTCATCGTCCTGATGTGCCGCGGCCCCATGGGCTCAGGCATGGAGGAGATTTATCAGATCACCTCCGCGCTCAAGCACCTCTCGTTCGGAAAGCACGTCGCGGTGCTGACCGACGCGCGCTTCAGCGGCGTTTCGACCGGCGCCTGCATCGGACACATCACGCCCGAAGCCCTGGCCGGCGGCCCCATCGGCAAAGTTCTCGAAGGGGATCTTATCGAAATCACCATCGACCGCAATCAGCTCGTGGGTTCGGTGAATCTGATGGGGCCGGGCGAAAACCCGTCCGTCGAAGGCGGGGACCGCTTGCTGGCGGAACGGCCTTTGCGCACTGATCTGGCTCCAGACCCGCGCCTGCCTGCGGACTCGCGGCTGTGGGCCGCGCTGCAAAACGCGAGCGGTGGAACCTGGGGCGGCTGCGTCTTCGATGTGGATGCGATCACTGCCCGTTTAGCCACTGCTCCAGGGCCGGATCGGTAAAGTCCCGGATCATCAGCGCCACTCCAGGCAGGTCCTCATGGGTCGTCGCCAGGCCGACGACCCGCATTCCTGCCGCCTTCGCAGCCTGCACACCGGTTCCGGAATCTTCGAAGACCACACAGTACTGAGGCTCCATGCCCAGAAGGTCCGCTGCCCGCAAATAGACTTCGGGATGCGGCTTGGGATGCTCCACCTGATGCCCGTCGACGGTGGCGCGGAAGTAGTGGCGAAGACCCGCTTCATCGAGAATGAAATCCACGTTGGGAGGCTCGGCATTGGTGGCCAGAGCGGTAGGAATCCCGCCATGCCGGGCAAGAAAATCGCGCACGCCCGGCACAAGGGTCTTCTCCAGATCCGGCTTTAACATCTCGCGGTAGAGCTCTTCCTTGGCGGCTCCGTGAGCGAAGATTTCGGCTGGCGTAAGCTCGCGTCCTGAAAGTCCATCCCCAAAAAAGTCGCGCACAATCTGGTCGTTACGCTTGCCATACATGCGCTGGTGCATGGCTTCAGTGGTGGTAATCCCCTGCCGCCTGTTGTATTCCTCCCACGCCACCCGGTGCAGGGGATTCGAATCAACAATCACGCCATCCATATCGAAGATGAAAGCGCGGATACCACTCTCGCCACTACGCATCTGGAGAGCCCGGTAACTCCGCATCCATCCAGGCCAGATAAGCGGGGGAACCTTCAATCACCGGGATCGCTAAGACCTCGGGCAAAGAGTAAGAGTGGGCAGATTCAAGCTTTAAGCGAACCTGCTCGAAGTATTCCCTCTTAGTTTTGATCACCAGCAGGCATTCGCTGACATCTTCGATCTTATCTTTCCACCAGTAAAAGCTGCGATTCTGCGTAAGTACACTTACACACGCCGCTAGTTTTGCCTCAAGCAGGGTACGCGCCAGGCGCTCGGCTTCTTCGCTTGAGCTGCAGGAGCTCAACACAACAATCTTGTCCGTCATTTTAGCTTGATTGAATGTTACTATTCTTTCAAAGCCCGATGAAAATCTCTGCTGCCAAAGCCATCTACGCCATGGTTGTTCTCTGCGGAATTCTTTATGCGTTCGTGGTGCTGCGCGGACCGAATGGGATCGCCGGCCTGGTCGCGAAACAGCATCAGGTGCATGATTACGAGCGGGAGAATCAACAGCTCCACCGTGAGATCGAACAGAAACAGGAGCGCATTGAACGCCTTCGCAGCAATCCCGCCGAGCAGGAAATGGAAATTCGCCAGCGCCTGAAACTGGCTAAGCCCGGCGAGAAAATCTACATCATCGACACCGACAAGAAGAAATAGTCTCCGTTAGTTGGCCGGATACCATTCGCGCAGGCGAACGTCGATTCCAGTGCCCGCCAGGCCCGCCTCGAAAGCCTTCAAATCCGAGCCCTTATAGTGATACGGGTAGACCACGGCGGGATGAAACGCCTTCACGGCGGCTGCCGCTTCCTGCGGGGTCATCGTGTAAGGCAGGTTCATACACACAAACGCCACATCGATATTGCGCAGCGCCCGCATTTCCGGAATGTCTTCCGTGTCGCCGGAAAAGTAGAAGCGCTTGCCGCCGTACGTAAGAATATAGCCGTTGCCCCGGCCTTTATCGTGATAGAACTGGCCGGCGGCGGGACCTCGCGTGAGGTTATAGGCAGGCACCGCCTCGATCGTCCACTGGTCCACCTTTTTGGTCTCTCCGTTGGCGATCACCGTATCCACATGAATCTTGTCGGCCACGGCTTTGGGACCAAGAATAACCGTGTGCGGGCCCTTTACCTTATCGATCATCGGCTGCGCCATGTGATCGCCATGGATATCGGTGATCAGAATGATGTCGGCGGGCGGAAGCCCGGCAAGGTTTCCCTGCGCCGGGTCGATATAGAGATTTTTACCGCCGGCCTGCAGCAGTGCCGCGGCGTGCATGATCGGCGTGATTTTGACGGGACCGGCTGAGGTATCGAACGTATCGGAGGGTCGGGACTGCGCGAAAGCGGCGCTCCCCAGTGAAGCGGCGGCGAGAACGACTGAAGCGGCAATTCGCATATGGATGCCATTTTAACGCGCAAATCTCAATTCACCCTACAATGGATCTATGACTGGCCGCCCGCCGGGACGCCTCCAGGGTGACGACCTCATAGGAGAAGTCCTGCGCAATATGGAGGAGGGGCTGTTCCGCATCCGGCGGAAAGCACTGGTGCCTTCCATTTACCGCATCTATCTGCATCCGGATGATTATGAGCCCTTTCGCGATGTCGTCCCGTTCATAGCGGGTGAAATCCGGGTGGCCCTCGACGAGCGACTGGCGCGATGGAACGGATCGAAGAAGAAACTCGGACGCACCCTGCTCGAAAAAATCGGCGCGGCGGAAATCTCGGCGGATCCTCTCGGCGCCGGTGAGTTCGTCCGCGTTGCCGACGAATGGACCATCGAGATGTATCCCGATCTCGACGGTAAGCTCGAGCAGGGCGAAATCGAGGTATATTCCGACCTGGGCGCACCGCAAAAGGCCGAATACGGCGCCGGCTCGCTGACCCGCCGCATTTTTCCCCGGCCCGCGGATCCCGCCTCCCCAGCCCCGGCGGCGGATGTTGCACCAACCGTCGCAACCGCACCTCTGCCCGCAGCGTCCGTTCAGCCAGAGCTTCAAAAAGAAAGCCCGGATGAGGGCACAAAAGGCCGGGCGTTTGCGTATATACGTTTTACCGATGAGCATGGCGCGAGGACTTTCGAGGTGACCAAAAGCCAGATGGTAGTCGGACGCGGTGGCCGGTCTTACTGGGTCGACCTCAAACTCGAAACGCTTCCGGACGTATCGCGCGAACACTGCCGCATCCGCCGGGATATGGAAACAGGCCGTTTCACCATTGAAGACGTCAGCCAGTTCGGCACGGCGGTAAATGGTAAGCCGGTCGGCCAGAACGGCACGGCGGAACTGCCCACCCGGGCCACCATCAGTCTCGCGGGGGTGCTCGACCTGCAATGGGAAGCGGTGTGAACGAAGTGACCAGCAGGCAAAGCCGCTCCCTGTTTCGAGCAACTTACCGAGCCGCGACCGTGAGGGAGCCATCCCGGAAGGTTTTGACTTAAGTGAAAGATCTTCTCATTGGCCGCACGATCGTCCTGACGGCGATCATCGTCGTTGTGGCGCTGCTGGCACTCCTCACGGCCGTGCGGGAGAGGCGCTGATGGCGGTGCGCGCCCGACTGCTTTCGGCCGCCGCCAGCGACATGGGCCGCCGCCGCACCAACAACGAAGACCGCTTTTACGTGGATCCCGAGCGCGGCATCTTCGCGGTCGTCGATGGCGTAGGGGGGCAGGCTGCGGGCGAGCACGCCGCCGAGACGGCCGTCGAAGTGATCCGCGAAAGGCTCGAGCGCCCGAGCGGCAGTCCGGAAGAGCGCCTGCGGGAAGCGATCGCCCTGGCCAACAACGAAATCTACCTCCAGGGCCGTTCCCGCGCCGATTGGCACGGCATGGCTTGTGTGCTGACCGTTGCGCTGGTGGAAGACGATGAAGTCACCGTGGGGCACGTCGGCGATTCCCGCCTCTACCTGCTGCGTCCCGGCGAAATCACCAAAATCACGCACGATCATTCGCCCGTGGGAGAGCGCGAAGACCGCGGCGAAATCGGCGAAGAAGAGGCCATGCGGCACGCCCGCCGCAACGAGATTTATCGCGATCTGGGCTCCTCGGAGCGCGATCCGCACGACACGTCGTTCATCGAGATCGTCAAGTTTCCCATGCCGCCCGACGGCGCGCTGCTGCTCTGCTCGGATGGCTTAAGCGATCTGGTCGCAAGCGCCGAGATCCGCGCCGGCGTGGAACGTTATGCGCCCGATTACGACCGCGCCGTTGAAGCTCTGATCGGCGCGGCCAACCAGGCGGGCGGCAAAGACAACATCACAGTGGTCGTCGTAGCCTCGCCCGGCTACAATCCCGACCCCGCGAGCACGGTTCCGGCGCGGAAGCATCCGCGCAAGGTGGTCTCACCATGGCTGCTGCTCGCGTTGGGCCTGATCCTTGGAATCGCTCTGGGTGGCATCGCCTTCGGGCTGCTGCTTCCCCTGCTGCGCAACGACTACGCGACCGGCCTCGCGAGCAACGCTCCCCGAACCCTTCTCGTTGGCCCCGCGGGAATTAACGCGGCCCTCAGCCTGGCGCATTCCGGCGACACGGTCCTGATTCCGGAAGGCAGATACCGCGAGCGTGTACTGTTGCGCGAGGGCGTGACTGTGCGCGCGCAGCGGGCCGCGACCGTGGCGTTACTGGCGCCTCCCGATGGCGGCGCTGTCGTAGTGGCCAACAAGCTCGCCGCCGGGTCCATTGAAGGGGTCTGGATTCAGGGTGATTTACAGGCGCCCGCCGCGGTGGGAATTCAGCTGGTCGATTCGACCCTGACCATTGCCAACGTTCGCATCACCGGAGCGCTCACAGGCATCCAGATTCTGGGCGCGTCCTCTCCCCGCATCGTCGAGAGCCATATCGAAAACAATTTGGGGGCGGGTATTGATGTGGGCCCGGGCGCCAGTCCCCGCATTGAGAACAATCTCATCGCGGCGAATGGCAATGGCAACGCCAAACCCGGCGAGGCCAAGCCGGGCGTTGAGGTCCATGGGCCCTCGCATCCCGTCCTGAAAGACAATGCCATCGTCGATAACGCCGCCGAAGCCGTGTGGATTCACGCCGCAACCTACGCGCCTGCCGATTTCGCTGAAAACTTTTTTGGCAAGCTTCCCGCCGCCAAAGCCATTCGCTTAGTGGACGATTCCCCGAAGAGAGCGCGTCATTAATATGGATCCGAAACTCTTCGGCCGTTATCAGATCGTCCGCAAACTGGCGGGCGGAGGCATGGGACGCGTGTTCCTTGCGTACGACCCCGTGCTCAACCGTCAGGTGGGGCTCAAACTGATAGACGCCGGCGGCGACCGCGACAGCCTCGATGTCATTGAAGCCGAACGCCGCGGAGCCACCCTGCAGGACCAGCTTGCCAAGCGCGAAGCGAGCGGCCGCGTCGCCCAGATCTTCGACGTTGGCGAGCGCGAGGGCTATTTCTACATCGCCATGGACTACATCGAAGGCGAAGACCTCTGGGAACTGATGGCGCGCGGCCCGCTGGCGCCCGACCGCGCCGTCTCGATCGCCCTCGACATCCTCGACGTGCTCGTCAAAGCCCACACATTCCAGACCGTGATTGAAGACCGCGCTCATCGCGGCATCATTCATGGAGACATTAAGCCGCGCAATGTCCGCATCACCTCCGGGGGTCAGGTGAAGGTTCTCGATTTTGGTATAGCCAAAGCCGTTTCCATGACCCGCAGCATCACGTTCAATCAGTTCGGCAGCATTCCCTATTCGTCCCCGGAGCGCCTGCAGACCGGCGATATGGATGCCCGGTCCGATGTCTGGTCCGTTGCCATCGTTCTCTTCGAAATGCTGACAGGCCACCCCTATTTTGAAGCCGAGGCCTCTTCGAAGCTCGAATGGATGATCCGGAACTACAAAGCGCTGCAGCCCCCGATCGCAGAAATTGCCCCGGGCCTCAGGGAGATTCTGTCGCGCGCGCTCGACCCCGATCTGAACCGCCGCTTCGTCAGCGCGGCCGCCTTCCAGCAGGCTCTGCACGAGTGGCAGGGTTTCCCAGCATCCCCTTCCACAGCTTCCACAGACCTCGATGCGACGCGGCGCACCGCTTATGAGGATCGCGACAACACACGGCGCAGCGCAGTTACGCCTCCCCCCATTCCGGTCGCCCCCGTGAAGCGGCCGGCACGAAGCCTGATTAAGCCGATGATTAAGGCGGGATTGCTTGTGGCTGCTGTGATTTTCTTTGCGGCCGTCTTCACAGTGGTCTATGAAGTTCGCATGTATAACAATGCCGATGCCCTTCGCAAGCAGATCGATTCCGGCCAGATCGGCACCGACGATGGCGCGAAAGCCTATAGCGCGCTTGCCAAAAAAAGCCTGTTCGCACTTCCGCTCTGGCCCGCCCGTAACAGCCTGCGGGACCGCTACGTCGCCAATGCCGATCGCGTGCTTGCCGACTACCGCGAGGCCAGCGAGAGTACGCCCGTCTATTCACGGGACTGGAAGCGGGCCGCATCGGCGCTCTCGTCGGCAATCGCAATTTCACCCGAAGACAAGGCCATTCGCGGCCGCGCCAAACTCGTCGAAGGACATCTCAAGCTGCGCGCCAAAGATCCGGATGTCAAAGGGGCCCGGTCTGATTTCGAAGAAGCCCGCCATCTGCTGCCTCACTCCCCCGATCCGCACCTGGGTCTGGCCCTGATCTACCTTCGCGACAATCACCTGGACGAGGTGCGGCGCGAGTTCGACGAAGCCCGCAGAAACGGCTTCAACCCCGGGCGCCGGGAACAAAAGGCGCTCGCCGACGGCTACCACAGGAGCGGCCAGAACTGGATTGCCGCGGCGAAGCGCGCCCACGACATCGGCGCCATGCAGGACGACCTCAAGCACGCCGACGCCGATCTGCAACACGCGCAGGAGCTCTACAATTCGATTGCGCCGTTTATGGGAGGCATCGAGCTTGCCGAGAAGGTTTCGCTTGAGCGCGACAGCGCGGCGAAGACGCTGGCTGCAGCGCAGCACGCCCAGAATCCGGCGCCCGATTCAACTCCGGTGACCCCCTGACCGATGGCCGTAACCCGCAGCACTCCAGAAAACCGGGCCGCGCTTCGACAGCAAGCCATAGCCCCCTCGCGCACCAGCCGCATGCCGGAGCTGGTCTGGATGGTGGCCGCGGCCATGATCGTCTGCGGAGCCTGGTGGCTCGTTTATTCCGCCAAAGCCCGCCGCGCGAACATGCCGCCGCCGACCGTGACTCTATCGCAGCTCGACCGCCCGGAACAGCTTTATCCGGTGCTCGCCGTGTTCCCGGATGCCGGCGACCGCGAGTTTGCCGCGCGCCGCATTGTCGATGCGCTCGCCGATCGCGAAGGCGTTTTTCCCAGCACCGGAGCCCTCGCGCATATCCGGGTGCCCCGGGCCGATCTGGTCAACAACCATAAGGTGAATGAACTGCGCCAGCGGGCCGAGAACGCCAAAGGCGATTCCATTCCGCTGTTGACGCCAGCCGAATACGCGCAAATTAAGCCGCAGATTGCCGTGCGCTCGGTCGCCGCCTTTCGCAGCACATTCCTGCTCTGGACCGCGGCCATCCTGTGCGCCTTTCTGCTGACTCATTTCATCTGGGCTATACGCGGCTTCACGGGCCCCTGGGTGTTCCTGCCGCTGCTTCTGATCCTCACCGGCATCGGTTTTTCACTCATGACCGGTCTGCGCGACCCCTTGCGCGACACGCTCATTTTCGTCCCGTTCGCCCAGGGTGTCGCGGCCGGATGCCTGATCATGCTGGCCGCCAGCTTCGTCGACTGGGAAGCGGTCACCGCCGGTTACAGCTTCGTCCCGCTCCTGGGGGCGGCGGGGCTTTCCGTCGCACTGATCTTCTTCGGCAG
>JBDUBZ010000327.1:0-4739 GCA_040003745.1 Terriglobia bacterium | reverse complement strand
GCTGCCCCTTTGTGGCCGACTACATCCACAGGCATCCGGAGTTCACCAGTCTGCTATGAATACCGGCCCTTCAGATCGTTCAGCCGGATGGCCGCCAGTTCGGCAAAAGCCTGCAGCCCGTTAAACATCCCGACCTTGCTGCCCTCGGAATGATTCCAGCGCACGGGCACTTCCGCGATCCTGTACCCAAGTTTTTTTGCAATGAAAAGCACTTCTACATCGAAGCCGAACCGCTCCAGTTGCTGCCGCTTAAAGACTTTGCGCGCCACATCGCCGCGGAACAGCTTGAAACCGCACTGTGTGTCGGCAATATCGAGCCCAGCCACACGCCGCATCACAAGGTTGAAAAACCGTCCGGCGGTTTCCCGGAAGCCGGGTTGATGAACGCCAATCAAAGAGGGGTCGAGCGCCCGCGAGCCGATGGCGATTTCCTGGCCGCCCGCCTGTACGGCTTTCCACAGCGTGTCCAGCTCTTCGATTGGAGCCGAGAGATCCGCGTCGGTGAACAGAGTCCATTCGCCCCTGGTCTCAAGCATGCCGTGACGCACCGAATAGCCCTTCCCGCGGTTTCCCGGATTCTTAAGCACGCGGAAATCCGGATGCGCCGCCGCGAACGCTTCGGCCGCCTGCGCCGTGCCATCGGTCGACCCATCGTCCACCACCAGAACCTCGCGAAATGCCCACTCGGACCGGCTGAAATATTGCTCAATCCGGCGCAGGCTTTCGGGCAGCCGCGCCTGTTCATTGAAGGCAGGTACAACAATGGAAATGGAACGGGTCAAGGGCAGGTTAGCGTGAAATGTAGCCTTATAATATCTGATTCCCCTGGAGATTCATAATGTTCGATCAGCGCGCCGCGCGTGTTCGCGAAATAGAGGCGCTCGGGTACAAGCCATTCGGTCATCGGTTCGAGTTCACGCACACGATTCCCGCCATTTTGCAGGAACACGGCGCTAAGACTGCCGAAGAACTGCTGCCCGAAATCCGTGTCCGCATTGCGGGCCGCATTCAGACCATCCGCCGCATGGGCAAAGCCGCTTTCCTGCACATTCAGCAGAACGGCGAGCGGCTGCAGTTGTATGTGAAGAAAGACGCCGTTCCGGAACGCGATTACCAGCTGTTCCAGCTGCTCGATATCGGTGACATCATCGGCGCCGAGGGGTACCTGTTCCGCACTCGCACGGGCGAACTCAGTCTGCACGTGGAAGCGCTCGATTTTCTCGCCAAGACCTTGCTCGGCATGCCCGAAAAATGGCATGGTCTGGAGGATCTGGAAACGCGTTACCGCCAGCGCTATCTCGATCTCATCGCGAATCCCGAAGTGCGCAAGATTTTCGTCACCCGGGCCAGGATTATTTCCTCCATCCGCAGGCAACTCGAAGACCGCGACTTTATCGAAGTGGAAACGCCGATGATGCAGGGCATCTATGGAGGCGCCGCCGCGCGGCCCTTTGTCACGCATCACAATACGCTCGATCTCGATCTCTACCTGCGCATCGCACCCGAGCTTTACCTGAAGCGCCTGGTCGTGGGGGGGCTCGAGCGTGTCTATGAGATCAATCGCAACTTCCGCAACGAGGGCATCTCGACGCGCCACAATCCCGAATTCACCATGGTCGAGTTCTACCAGGCCTACACCGACTACCGCGGTTTGATGGACCTCACCGGTGAAATGCTGCGCCAGATCGCCATCGATGCGACCGGCAGCACGGTCGTGGAATACGCTGGAGAAAAGCTCGATTTCGGCAATATTCGCCGCCTCACCATGCGCGAGGCCGTGATCGAATACTGGCCGGGCGAAGGCCGCCCTTCCACGGCTGACATTCGCGATCCCGCATGGCTCATGGCCCAGGCCGGCAAGGCCACCGCGGGCGAAGCCCTCGCGCATCTCTACGAGATCCACGCCGAAAAGAAACTCATCCAGCCGACGATCGTTTACGAATTCCCCAAAGAGGTTTCACCGCTCGCCAACACCAGCCCGGACGACCCCACTATGGTCGATCGCTTCGAGATCATCGTGGCCGGCATGGAGATTGGCAACGCCTACACGGAGCTCAACAACCCCGCCGAACAGTGCCGCCGCTTCGACGGTCAGTTCGCCATGCGCGAACGTGGCGACGATGAAGCCCACCAGATGGATGAGGATTATCTGCGCGCCATGTCCTACGGCATGCCGCCCACCGCCGGCGAAGGCCTGGGCATCGATCGTCTGGTGATGCTCATGACCAATAGTCAGTCGATCCGCGACGTGATCCTGTTCCCCATGCTGCGACCGGAATCCGGCATCGAAATCGCGAAAGAACTGCGCGCCGTGGATTTTTAAATTGAGACTTTTGAACTGTGACGTTTGAACTGTTCGTGGCGGGCCGCTATCTGCGCGCACGCCGCAAAGAGAAAATGATCTCCATCATCACGGTCATCTCCATAGCCGGAGTGGCCGCGGGCGTGATGGCACTCATCATTTCACTCGCCGTGAACAACGGTTTCACGTCCACGCTCCAGCGCAATCTGCTCGCCGCCACGGCCCATGTGAACGTTCTCGAGAAAGATCCCGGAGCCGGCATTGCAGACTGGCCGCGGCTCATCGAGCGCTTCCGGGCCATCCCCCATGTGGTCGCCGTCGCCCCGGTGCTCTATGACGAAGTGCTCGTCACCGGCCCTGTGCGGGGCAAATACGCCACCTTGAAAGGCATCGATAAGCGCAGCGAACTCGCCGTCAGCGACACTCTGCACCACTTAAAATCCGGCTCGCTCGACCGTCTCATGGATGACGACAGCGGCCTCCCCAGCCTCATCCTCGGCAGCAAACTCGCGCAGGACATTGGCGCCACGCTGCACAGCGTAGTCACCGTCATCAGCCCGCAGGGAACGCTGACGCCCTTCGGCCCGCGCATCCGCACCCAGCGCTTCCGAGTAGCGGGAACCTTCGAATCCGATTTCTTTGAAGTCGACGACACGTGGGCCTATGCCGACATCCGCTCCATGCAGAAGCTGCTCTCAGCCGGCGATGTCGCCAATTCTATTGAGCTTCGCCTCGACGACATGGATCTGGCTCCCCAGATCGCCAAAGAAGCTGCCAGGGTGGCAGGGCGCGATTACACCGCCGTGCCATGGGAAGAGCAGAACCGCGATCTGCTGCACGCCCTGCAACTGGAGCGCGCCGTTACGGCCATTACCATGAGTCTGATTGAGCTCGTGGGCGCTCTCAATATCCTGATCACTCTCACCATGATCGTGCTGACAAAATACAAAGACATCGCCGTGCTGATGTCGATGGGTGCGCGCCGTGCGCAGATCCGCCGCATCTTCATCCTGCAGGGCGCCATGATCGGCGCCGTGGGCACGGTGATCGGTCTGGTGCTCGGCTACTCGTTCTGTTACTTCGCGGATAAGTATCATCTGGTGCCCCTGAATGAATCCGTCTATTCAGTGGCCTTCGTGCCCTTTGAGCCAAAGGCCTGGGACGGCGTCTGGATCTCCGCGGCCGCCATGGCGGTGAGCCTGCTCGCCACCGTCTATCCGGCTCGCAACGCAACCCGCATCACTCCCGTGGAGGTTTTACGGTACGAATGATCAAAAAGCCGCGAACCAATGCCGCGCGCGCCGAGCGTCTTCAGGTCATCCTGCAAGGCCTCGACCAGATGTATCCCGATGCCGCCTGCGCTCTCATCCACAGCAATCCCTGGGAGCTTCTGGTCGCGACCATCCTCTCAGCGCAATGCACCGATAAGCGCGTCAACGAAGTCACCCCTGGCCTGTTCAAAAAGTACCCAACTCCGAAGGATTTCGCTAATGCCCGCCAGGAAGTTCTGGCCGCTGACATCCGCTCCACCGGCTTTTTCAACAACAAAGCGAAGTCGGTAATCGGAGCCGCCAAAAAAATCGTGGGCGAGTTTGCCGGCGTTGTACCGAGAACACTCGAAGAGCTGATCACCGTGCCCGGCGCTGCCCGCAAGACCGCCAACGTTGTGCTCGGAGTGGCGTACGGAATCGCGTCGGGCGTGGTGGTCGATACCCATGTCCATCGCGTCTCGAAGCGGCTCGACCTGACAAAGAACGACGATCCTGTAAAGATCGAGCGGGACCTCATCAAAATCCTCCCGCAAGACCGCTGGATTCTCTTCTCGCACCAACTCATCCACCACGGGCGCGCCCTCTGCATCGCCCGCAAACCCAGATGCGCCGAATGCCTGCTGAACCCCGTCTGTTACGCACCCGACAAAACCGCGTGAGACCATCAAATCAGGCATGATCCAAACTCTCTTTGGCTCCGTTGAACAGGAGCCCACGCTCCTTGAGAAGCTCAGGAGCGGTGTACAGAAGACACGCGACGGGCTGGTTTCGCGCATCGAAGACGTCCTTTCCGGCAAGAAGGTAATCGACGCGGATCTGCTCGAAGAGCTCGAATACACTCTCATCGCCGCGGATATCGGCGTGACCACCACCGAAGAGATTCTGGACCGCATTCGCGATCGCGCCGCCCGCCATCTGCTGGGGGACGCAGCCGAACTGCGCGGCCTCATCCGCGAGTATCTGCTCGAAGTTCTGCAGGCCAACGAGCGCCCTCTCGCCTATGTCGATCAGCCGCCCGCCGTCATCATGATGGTGGGGGTGAACGGGGCGGGGAAGACCACCACGGTGGGCAAGCTCGCGTCCCATTTCAAGGGTGAGGGCCACTCCGTTCTGCTCTGCGCGGCCGATACTTTCCGCGCCGCCGCCGTTGAGCAGCTCGAAGTCTG
>JBDUBZ010000041.1:0-16096 GCA_040003745.1 Terriglobia bacterium | reverse complement strand
GTCATAAGTTGGATTCTGCCGGAGCCGGGCCGCCGCCGCTGGGCGGAATCAACTCGCGGTTCAGCGCCACCCAATTCGCCACGCTGGTTCACTCCGGAAGAGGCGAAATGCCGGCGTTCGGCGATCTCGACGACACCGCGACCAAAGCTCTGTTCGACTATTTGAGTACTTCCGCCGGGCCTCGGCGGAGTACGGCGCCGGCAGTACAGTCTGTACCCGGCCCGGTAGTGGCCTCCGGAGGGGCTCCGGGAGGAAGAGTGCCGCGCCCGGGCAATGGCCCGCGCTATACCCCATTGGGTGGTCCGCCGTATCCCGCGGGGGTCAGCGCGCCTGCGGTTCGATACTACACCGACTGGGGCTTGTTCCCCGATAAGCCCTGGGTCATCAGCCCTCCATGGTCCTCCCTGGTTGCGTATGACTTGAACAAGGGAACCATCAAGTGGAAAGTTCCGCTGGGCCAGGATCCCATGGCCGCAGCCCAGGGCGCGAAAAACACCGGCGCATTCGATGCCCAGCATCACGGGATCATCGTGACCGCGACTGGATTGATCTTCGTCGCCGCGTCGGACGGCAAGCTCCAGGCTTTCGACGAGAACACCGGAAAGGTGCTGTGGACCAAAACGCTCCCGGCGAGTTCGGAAGGCATTCCTTCCATGTATGAAGTCAACGGCCGGCAGTATCTGGTGGTTCCAGCGTCCTCGACAACCAACCCGGGCGGAGGTCATCTCGCTCCGGGCGAGAAGAAGGTGGTTCCCGCCGTGAACCGGTCATACGTCGTCTTCGCGCTGCCGCGAAAAAAATAGGGAAGGCTCTTTCAGGCCTCGCGCAGCATCCATTTGGCTGCGTTCTTCTGCATCTTCATGTATTCCGGGTTCCACAGAACCGAGATCATGTGCCCGGGCGCCATGAAGCACACCCGTCCTTTGCCGTAGTCATAGGCCCACACGGACTCCGCGGAATTGCTGCGCCGCCCGGCCTGATCGACATAGTCGAGCCCGCTTTCGTTGACGCTTCGGGCCAGCACGTACTTCGGATCCTTGTCGTACGTGACGTAGTGCTGCTCGTCCGTCACCACAAAATCCTTGACGCCTTTGGTGATCGGATGTTCCTGGTTCACGATGTGGACCTTGAATGGACGAATGGGAGGGTGCCCGGTATAAATGGCGCCTTCCACATCCCTGTAGTCGCGATTCAGAATGGAGGCCTGGCTGTTGTTGTGGAACGCCCACAGCGAGCCACCCTCCTGAACCCAGGTCTTGATGGCCTTACCCTGTTCCGCCGTCATCCAGCCCACGCCGCCCCCGCCGAGCGGCTTTGCGAGCGGAGGCTCGCTGACGATGTCCGCCGGCTTTCCATTCCAGTAGATTGCCTGATAATAGCCGTTGGGATATCGCAGCCCGTCGCGAAACATAATGAGGATCTTGTATTTCCGCAGATTCTCATAGGTCAGCAGGTTTTCCTGGTCGGTAAAATCGATGGAAAGTCCGGCCCCCTCAACCAGCGTGCGCGTCAGTGCGGTGCGCTGGTAATCCGAGTTGTGCGATTCGTCGCCGCAAAGCGCAAAAGCGGTGGCGCTGGTCGCGGCCTGAGCCCAGCGGCCGGATGCCATCCCGAGCGCACAGCCCGCCGCGCGAAACACCGAGCGGCGCGATAACATTGTCTGCCTGGCCATCGAGGTTCTTTCTCCTGTCCGGATACTCTAACACGATCTCAGTGTCCGCTACCGTTGTTGTTGCGCAATTCCCGGCTGCTTTGCCCGGGATGCGGCCAGAAAAAATCCAAGAAATAGCTGTGCGGTTGGGTCCTTCACGCGGCACATGCGTGTATCGGCTTGACCGCGACCGACCCCAAAGAGCGCAAAGTTTGAGTCGACGACGATTCGCTTCGCACCCATTTCTAACGGAACATTAAAGTCACGCACCGCCAGGCTTGAGTGCTTGAGTCGCGTTCTTTGGCTTCGCGAATCCCGTTCCCGAGCGTTACAGAGTCTCGCGGTGCAATTGCTTGTCGGGTTTTTCTCGGAGCAGAGAGTCCGCGAGAATCGAAAAAATGCTTCGAGAGGAATAAGGCCGGAGTCCTCGAAGTGGACTCCGGTTTGACTCCAGAGGAAGGGCCACTGGAGTATTCACTGGCTGTAAGTCGTTGAGGAATTTGGTCGGGCTGCCGGGATTTGAACCCGGGACCTCTTGCACCCCAAGCAAGCGCGCTAGCCAGGCTGCGCCACAGCCCGAATTCACCAGTGTACACGCTCCCGTTCTACGGCCTCATATGCCACCATATTCTCTTGATCGTCGCTCTCACCATGAATCCGGCCATTGACCGGACAATAGCCGTCGACCGCCTCGCCTTCGACGACCGCGCCTACATCCTTTCCAGCAAAGACTCCCCCGGCGGGCGGGGCATCAACGCCTCCTGCGTCATCCACTCCTTCGGAGGCAAGGCGCTTTCCATCATCCCCGCGGGCGGTGAGCGCGGTTCGCGTTTCGAGCACTACATGCAGGATTGCGGCTTTGCCGTCAGCACCGTCCCCATCCGTAACGACATTCGTCTAAACCTGACCATCACAGACCGCCACGGCCTCACCATAAAGCTGAACGAAATCGGTCCGCGTCTCGATCGCGGCGAGATCTCGAGCATTGAGGGCACTGTCGAATCACAACTCGCCCGAGCGTCGTGGCTCATGCTCTGCGGCAGCCTTCCGCCCGGAGTCCCTTCCGACTTCTACGCGCAGCTCATTACACGTGCGAAGAAGAAAGGCGTGCGCACGCTGCTCGATACCGATGGCGAAGCACTTTCGCACGGAATCGAAGCCCATCCTACGCTCGTGAAGCCCAACCAACAGGAAGCGGAGCGGCTCCTGAATACGGTTCTTCTCACGCGCTCGCACTCGATCGCGGCCGCGCGGCGCATCCAGTCTTTGGGAGCGGAATCCGTGGTGCTGTCGCTTGCGAGCCGTGGCGCCATCGGTGTCGCCGGCGATCTCGCGTGGGAGGCCGTACCGCCCCGTGTAGACGCGATCTCTCCCATCGGCGCCGGCGACGCCCTTGCGGCGGCATTGGTGTGGTCGTTTGAACAGAATCCCGAATTTGCCGAAGCACTACGCTGGGGCGTAGCCGCAGGCACGGCCTCGGCCAAACTTCCTGGGATGAATTTCGCCAGCCTCGAGCAATCCCGCGAGGTCTATGAGGAAGTCGAAGTACGTCAAATAACGAAATAGACCGAGCCGGGAGGGCGCAGCCGGCGAGTCTGCTTCGTTCCGCAGGGATCATCTCGGCAGCCATTGCCGCCAGCAGACTGACAGGCCTCGTCCGCGAGAGTGTTTTTGGATGGCTCTTCGGCGCGGGCGTAATTTTCGACGCCTGGGTGCTTGGCTATCGGGTGCCGAATCTGGCGCGGGACCTCTTCGCCGAAGGCGCGCTATCAGCCGCTTTCGTCACGACATTCACGCGCTACCTCGCCACGAAGAGCAGGGAAGAGGCGCGCGAACTTTCGAACATTATGGCCACGCTGATTATGGCCGTTGTCGGAACGCTTTGCGTCGTGGGAATCATGTTCGCACCCGTTTTCGTGAACGTATTCGCGCCCGGCTTTCATGCCATTCCCGGCAAATTCGAACTTGCTGTAAAACTCGTCCGCATCATGTTCCCGTTCCTGTTTCTGGTTGCGCTCTCGGCCCAGGCCCAGGGAATTCTCAACGCCTGCCACCGGTTTGGAGTGCCCGCCCTCTCCTCAAGCCTGTTCAATATCGGCTCCATCGTTTTTGGACTGGCCATCGGGTACGGTATCGCGCCGCGCTTTGGCGTTGCACCCATCTTCGGCATGGCCGCTGGACTGGTCTGCGGCGGCTTTACGCAGCTTGCATTCCAGCTTCCCAGTGTCTGGCGCGCCGGATTCGCCTGGCGCCCGCAATGGAACCTGCAACATGAAGGCGTCCGGCACATTCTGAAGTTGATGGGACCGGCGATCCTTGGCGCCGCATCGGTTCAAATCAACGTCCTGGTCAACACCAACTTCGCCGCGGGATTGCGCGATTCCGCCGGCCACGTCATGAACGGGCCCGTGAGCTGGCTTTCTTACGCGTTCCGGTTCCAGCAGCTTCCGCTCGGGCTGTTCGGAATCGCCATTGCGTCCGCGTCGCTCCCGCGTCTGTCGCACAGCGCCGCAACCCTCGACTTTGCAGCGTTTCGCGAAATCCTTTCGAAATCGATCGCGATGATCCTCAGCCTGACCGTGCCCTCGGCCGTCGGGCTCGCCGTGCTGGGCGAAAGCATGATTGGTATTGTGTACCAGCATGGGCGCTTCACCGCGTCCGATACCCATCAAACCGCCCTCGCCCTCAGCGGTTACTCGGCCGGACTCGCAGCTTATGCCTGCCTGAAACTCATCGGTCCGGCATTCTACGCGCTGGGCGATGCCAGAACGCCTATGCTGGTCGGCATGGCGTCGGTTGTGGTCAATGCCGCGATGGCGTATATCACCGTGCGAATCCTCGGCTTTGGACACGCTGGTCTGGCGCTGACCCTGTCTTCTGTCGCGATTTTCAATGCGCTCGCGCTGCTGCTTCTGATCCGCCCTCGTATCGGGGGTATCGGAGGCCGCGAAATCATTCTGAACACGGCGAAAATTCTGCTGGCCGCCGCAGCCATGGGTGCGGTTTGCCTCCTCATTGTCAACTGGCTGCATTCGCGTGTGTGGAACGTTCTGGTGGGCGTTCCGGCGGGAGTAGCTGTTTACTACGCCGTGGCGTCGGCATTAAAGATCGACGCGCTGGCCGAAACGCGGACCGCGGTGTTACGCAAATTCCGCAGGTCCACGGAAAGCGCCCCGGGCTCGGTTTGATAAACTCGCTATCACAAGATGCTTCCAGATATTCAACTCGCGATCAGGCTGCAGACTCTGGACGACCGGACCGCCGCACTCTCGAAAGAGATCGCCACCCTCCCGAAACACATTGCGGAAATCGAAAAGAAACTCGAAACACACCAGCGGCGCCTCGACGCCGACCGGGCCGCCTTTGTTGCCAATCAGAAGGAACGTAAGCGCCTGGAGGATGACATCCAGTCGCAGGATCAGAAAATCTCAAAGCTGAAGAATCAGATGCTCGAGGCTAAAAACAACGAGCAATATCACGCCTTTCAGAAGGAAATCGACTTCTGTCAGCAGGAAATTAAGCGCTTTGAGGATCTCATTATCGACCTGATGACGGAGTCGGAGGCGCTCGATACTAATGTGAAGTCCGCGGATGTGGCGCTGGCCGCGGAGCGAAAAGAAGTCGAGGCACAGAAGAAAACAGCGCAGGAGCGCACCGCCACACATCGTAAGGAACTCGGCACACTGCAGCAGGAGCGCACAGGCATCGTCCCCCAGATGACGCCCAAAGTAGCTTCCGAATACGAACGCATTCGCAAAGGGCGCGCTGGGGTCGCGATTGCCGAAATGATCGATGGACGTTGCTCGAAATGCAATATCACCCTCCGTCCACAGTTCATTCAGGAACTGAAACGCGGCGATTCTATCATGATTTGCGAGAGTTGCCGCCGCATGCTTTACTACAATCCTCCGCAGCGGTTCGACGAGCTTGTGCCTGAATCTGTGCGCCAGTCGGGCGCGCAATAGCGGGAACTTAACGGGCACGGCGCGGCAATTCAGTTGAGCCTTCCTCGCCCCATTGAATGCGCTGCTCTGTCTGCATTTTTCTTCTGGTCCTGCCGACGCTCCATGCGGCGCAGTACAGCGGTACCGTTCGTGCCGCGGACCAGTTCGTTCCCGGCGCGGCGGTGACGGCAAGAAAAGGCCCGGACAAGGTCTCCGCTTTCACCGACGAGAACGGGCGTTTTTCGATGGAACTCGCTCCGGGCGTCTGGGACATCGATGTTGCGATGTTCGAATTTACGCCGGCTCATTCACGTGTCACGGCAGGTACTGAGGCGATCCGTAAGGACTGGACACTCGAAATGCCGCGCGTGGGCGAGCGCGCCGGCTCCGCTGGCCCCCCTCAGACCGCGACTGCCGGCCCGGTTGCAAGATCCAGCAGGCCTCAGTTTCAAAATCGCGCCGGTGCAGGAAGAACTGGTCCGGGCCGCAGTGGTCCGGGTGCTGGTGGACCACGCCAGGGAAGCTTTCAAAGCGCCTCCGTTCGGGCCGCCGGACAGGCCCCGAATAGCGAGCCAACACCGCCATCCGAACTCGCCGAAGCGGCGCCCGTCGATGCCGGTGATGACGAATCATTCCTCGTTAACGGCAGTGTGAGCGGCGGTCTCGCAGCCGCGAGCGACGATGAGAGCAGACGTCAGCGCGCGGCTGGCGGAGGGCGGGGAAGTCCAGGCGGCGCCGGCGCCACTGGCGCTGGGTTAAACGATGGTAGTGCGCCTGGAGTGAATGGACTTGGAATTCCACCCGGAATGAGCGGACTCACCAGCAATGACAGCCTTGGCCTTGGTGGTTTTGGCGCCAGCGCAATCAATGGCGGCTTCAACGTGGGTGCATCAGGCGATGGGGGATTCGGAGGCGGCAGCACTGGAGGGCGCGGAGGAGCCGGTGGTGGCGGAGGCGGTGGTCGCGGTGGTCGAGGCGGGGCGGGTGGCGGCAGAGCCGGAGGCCGTGGTGGAAGACAACGCTCCGGACCCTATAATGGCCAGTTCGCCAGTTTCGGAAACAAGCGCCGTTCACAGCCGGCCTATACGGGCAGCGTATCTCTGACAGCCCAGAATTCCGTCCTGAATGCCGCCCCGTTTTCACTCAACGGTCAAACTTCTCAGAAGCCCTATTCGTCCCACAGCAGCTTTACCGGCACGTTTGGCGGCCCCATGGTGATTCCCAAACTGCTCAACTGGCAGCGAGCGAATTTCAACATCACCTACCAGGGATCCATCAATCGAAATGGTGAAAACCTCATCGGCTCCGTGCCCACTGCCGCCGAACGCGCGGGCGACTTCTCGGCCGCAAAAACGAACTCCGCCGTCAGTATCTTCGACCCTCTCACCGGAACGCTTTTTCCAGGTAATGTGATCCCGGCGTCGAGAATAAATCCCGCAGCTACTGGGCTGTTGAACTTCTTTCCACTGCCAACCTATCCCGGCCTGGTTCAGAACTATCGCCTGATTACGACAGTGCCGAATTCGACGCAGAGCATCGGCGTGCGGCTGAACGCTCCTCTCACTAATAAAGACCGGCTCAATTTCAATATTCAGTTTCAGGGCCGCGATTCGAAATCCCGCACGCTCTTCGGCTATCTCGATTCCACCAACGGCGCAGGCCTGAGCGCCGCCGCCGGCTGGAGCCACAGCTTTGCCCCCCGCTTCAACAACAGCGCCAACCTCACGTTCAGCCGCAACAATTCGAAGAACGCGCCGTTCTTCGCCTACTCGACAAACGTGGCTGCCCAGCTTGGCATCACTGGCACCTCGCAGGACCCGATTAACTTCGGCCCGCCGTCGCTTTCCTTCACCAATTTCTCGAGCCTGAGCGATGCCACTGCGTCGGTAGGCCGCAATCAGACGATGAATTTTACCGACAACATTACTTATGTGGTCCGGCGCAAACACAACTTCACATTTGGTTTTCTTTACCGAAGGCTGCAGCAAAACAGCCTCAATTACCAGAATTCCCGAGGCTCATTCAGCTTTAGCGGTTTGCTCACCAGCGCTCTTGAGCCAGATGGGCAGCCCGTCCAGGGAACAGGCTTCGACTTCGCCGATTTCCTGCTCGGCTTCCCTCAATCGAGCTCTCTGCGCTTCGGCGGCGCCAATAATTATTTCCGCAGCTGGTCCGCCTCAGGGTTCGGCCAGGATGACTGGCGAGTGACCGCGGGCCTCACCCTTAATCTCGGTCTCCGTTACGAATATTTCGCGCCGTACACGGAACTTCAGGGCCATCTCGCCAATCTGGTTCCAAATTCCACGTTCACCGCGGTGAGTGTCGTTACACCCGGCACTGCCGGATATCCCACCAGTCTGGTCCGGCCCGATAACCGCGCCATCTCCCCGCGCATCGGTGTTGCTTACAGGCCCTGGGCGAAGAAGCCGTTGCTCTTCCGCACGGGCTACAGCATCTTCTTCAGCGGCTCGCCCTATGGCCAGATTGCAACGCAATTAGCGTCACAGCCGCCCTTCGCGAAGACTGCATCTATAAGCACGAATCTCAACGATCCGCTCACACTGCAGAACGGTTTCGCGGTCGCGCCATCGCAGACCATCACCAACACCTACGCAATCGATCCCGATTACCGTCTATCTTACGCACAAACTTGGAATTTCACCCTGCAGAACACGCTCCCTCACGGGCTGGTCGTTGAGACGGAATACATCGGCACCAAGGGCACGGCCCTCGCCATCAATGAGCAGCCCAACCGCGCGCTGCCCGGCTCCAGCGTTTCGAATCCGGTTCTGCAGATTCCGAACGCCAGCGGTTTCACCTACCTCCGATCGGGAGCGAATTCCACGTTTAACGCCGGACAGCTTCGTGTGACGCGGCGCTTCACCAGGGGGATTTCCGCCACCGCGCTTTACACCTTCGCCAAGGCGATTGACAATGCATCGAGCTTCAACGGAACCGGCGGAACGCTGGTGCAATACCTGAACGATCTCCGTCTGGAACGCGGTCCTTCGTCGTTCGATCAGCGGCATCGCCTGCAGACCACGTTCCTCTTTTCGTCGCCCGTCGGCGTCCATGGCATGATGCGCAATGGAGGCTGGAAGACTACGGCACTCGCGGGCTGGTCCCTGAGCGGGACTTTCTCCGCCACCTCGGGAACACCGCTCACCGCCTACGTCTCGGGCAATCTCGCCAACACCGGCGGGCTTGCCGCGTTCGGCAACAGCCGCGCCCAGGCCACCGGGATTTCAGTCGAAGCACTGGACGGGGGTTACTTCAATCCGGCCGCTTTCACGATTCCCGCCGCTGGTCAGTTCGGCGACGCAGGTCGGAACACGATCCCGGGGCTCTTTCAGCTCTCTCTCAATTCCTCGCTCAATCGCGCTTTCCGTTTTGGCGATTCGCGCCGCCAGCTGCAGGTGCGCATCAACGCGACTAACGTGATGAACCATGTCACGATCACGAGCATTGGGACCACCGTAAATTCTGCCACTTTTGGACTGCCGACAGGCGCCTCCGCCACCCGCAACGTCAGTCTGATGCTGAGGTACAACTTCTGAAATCCAAGCGCGGATTCATGTCGGTTGTACTGGTGGCAGCTCTCAGCGCGTCGGGGCAGCAGCCCCCGCCACCCGCGCTCGACAAGGGGGACGCGCCGACCGTCACCTTTTCAACCAACAGCAACCTGGTCGTTGTCGATGTGAACGTGAAGGACAAGGCCGGCAAGCCGATCGAAGGCCTGAAACTGGATGACTTTACCGTGCTTGAAGACGGCAAACCACAAAAAGTTACGGTCTTTGAGTATCAACAGCTGACCATGGAGGCCGCGCCGCCACCGGCTTTGAAACTCGAAGATGAGCTGAAGCTTCCGGAAGCCGCCAAAACGACGATCACGTCTTCGACGCCCGGGCACATACAGTTCCACGATAAAAGGCTGCTGGTTTTCTTCTTCGATTTCTCGTCGATGGGCGTGCCGGAACAGCTGCGCGCACAGGATGCTTCCGTCGATTATCTGAACAAGCACATTACCAAAGACGATATGGTCGCGGTGATGCTTTATACCGGAACGATTCAGGTGCTGACCGATTTCACCGACGACCGTGACGTCTTGTCGAGGGTTATTCGTACTCTGCCAATCGGGGAATCGAGCGAACTCGCCGGGCTTGCCGATACCGGCGATGACAACGGCGAAGACACAGGCGCCGCCTTTGTCGCGGATGAGACCGAGTTCAATATTTTCAATACCGATCAAAAACTGGCAGCCATCGAAAAGGCAGCCAAAATGCTTTCCACGTTCCCCGAAAAAAAGGCGCTGGTGTATTTTTCCGCCGGCGCAAGCAAGACGGGCGTGGACAATCAGGCGCAGCTCGAAGCGTCGATCAACGCTGCCATGAAGGCCAATCTGACCATCTACGCGATCGACACGCGCGGGCTAATGGCGGACCCGCCCGGTGGTGGAGCGAGCAAAGCCGCGTCACGCGGGGCCGGTATCTTCAACGGTTCGGCTTACAACTCGCAGCGCGCCGGCATCAACAACTCGCAGGAGACGCTCTTTACGCTGGCGGAGGAAACCGGCGGCAAAGCCTTTCTGGACAGCAACGATATCGGTGCGGGCATTACTCAGGCGCAGGAAGGCATGGGCAGCTATTACCTGCTTGGATACTACAGCACCAACGGCGCGCAGGATGGCAAGTACCGGCGTATCACGATTAAGCTGAATAACAAGATCTCGGCGAAACTCGAGCACCGGCCCGGCTATTATGCGGGCAAAGTCTGGGGCAGACTCAACGCACAGGATAAGGACCAGCAGTTAAAAGAAGCGCTTTCGACGGGCGATCCCGCCACCGACCTGCCGCTCGCTCTGCAGGTCGATTACTTCCGCGTCTCGCCCACGGCCTACTTCGTCCCCGTGTCTATCAAGGTCCCTGGCTCAGTCATCGCAATGGCGGCGAAGGGCGGAGCCAGCGTCACACAGATCGATTTTGTGGGGCAGATTCTCGACGAGCGCAGGGCGACTGTCGGCAGCGTACAGGATAAGATCCACATCCAGCTCGATCAGGGAAATGCCGCGAAACTCGGCCGCAAAAGCTTTCAATATGACGCAGGTTTCACGCTCGAACCTGGCCGTTACAGGATGAAATTCGTCGTTCGTGAAAATATCAGCGGGAAGATGGGCACTTTCGATTCCCGATTCACCGTGCCCGATCTGAGCGCCGATACCTCGGGCCTCAAGCTCAGCACCATCATCTGGAGTAACCAGCGGGAGAAACTTGCAGCAGCCGTGGGCTCGGCGGAAAAGATGAACAAGAAAGATCTGACCGCCAATCCGCTGATTGTGGGCGATGAAAAAGTGATCCCGAACATCACGCACGTGTTCCGCCGCAGCCAAAACCTTTACGTGAACTTCGATGTATACGATGCCCGGCCCGATCCCGCATCGTCGAAGCTTCGCAAGGTCAAGGTCAGCATGAGCCTCTTCGATAAAAAAGGCGCGCTGGCTTTCGAAATCGGACCACTGGACGAAACGCAGCTGGCCGCCACCCGCCCTGAAGCCGTCCCGGTGCAGTTCCAGGTTCCGCTGAAGACTCTGGCGCCTGGCGAGTACATCTGCCAGATCAACGTGGTGGATGAGGTGGGCCGCAAGTTCGCTTTTCCGCGCGCGCCGTTGGTCATCCAGTAAATCCGCTGCACGCGGCCGCGTGCCAGCCGTCATTCTCTCGTATGAAGAGAATTCTCGTTCTGGCGCTGGCCCTCGCCGCCGCAGCGCTGATTTTTGCCCAGCAGCAGAAAACCGCGGCTGCGGCGCATGTGCCCTTTGAAGTGCTCTCCGTTTTTCCGCACGAGACCTCACCGGGTTTTTATGAGCAGGTCAAGCTGCACGAACTACAAACTGTTGCCGACCAGGGATGGGAACTGGTGGGCGTAACGCCGTATATCTATCGCAATGAAGAGCGCGGCGCGGGAAATCCCAAAGCCATGGTCACCCAGACCTATTCCGCCTACTTCTTCAAATGTGAAGCTGAATCACTGAGTCCGTTTCGGCTTTCGCGCCCAGCGCACCGGCCAAAAGCCGTCTGTGAAGTCCAGAGGCGCCAAGATGTCCACAATACGTACGCGGAAGCCCGCTAATGAGAAAAGCGTCAAGCGCGCCTCTACCGGTCGAAATCGACGATCCCTATCGCGAAACCACCTTCGGCCGCCATTTTAACCCGCGGTATCGGAGGTACGGTGTGCCCGTATCCCCACCGCCGTTAAACCCCCGCGTCGTTCAGCAAAGCCTGGCACCGCAGCACTTCCGCCACACTCCACGCCTGGGCAATACACGCTCGCGGAGTATGCGGCTCTTCCGCATCGAAAACCTCACTGATCGATCCGATGCAGGCCTCGTTAAGATGCGGCTCAAACCCAGCCAGAAAACCTCTCGCCTCTTCCCGCTTTTGCGGGTACACCTTAAGCCATGCGTCGATGAACGGCCCGATCAACCACGCCCACACCGTGCCCTGATGATAGGCCGCATCCCGCGACCGCAAATCCCCGTCGTACCGCGCTTTGTAATCCGGATGCCCGGGCGCGAGTGACCGCAGTCCAACCGGCGTCAGCAGTCTGGTCCGTACCGTATCCAAAACGGCGTGCCACCGCGTCGGGTCGAGCACGGGATGGGGCAGGGAAATGGCAAACACCTGATTGGGCCGGCACGCGGGGTCATCCCCCTGTTCGCCATCCACGATATCGAACAGATAGCCAGCCGCCTCATTCCAGAATCGCCTGTTAAATGCCTCACGCGTGCGGTCCGCGAGCCGGGTGTAGCGCTCTGCCGCCACATCGCCGTCGATCTCCGTGATCCAGCCCTGCAGCAGGCGCAGCGCGTTGTACCAGAGCGCATTGATCTCGACCGCTTTCCCGCGCCGCGGCGTCACCACCCAATCCCCCACCTTCGCGTCCATCCACGTCAGCTGATAGCCTTCGGCGCCCTGCCGCAGCAGCGCATCGTCCGAGTCCACCTGAATGCCGAAGCGTGTGCCCTGAATATGGTGCTCGACAATATCGATCAGCTTCGGCAGCAATTTCCTGAGCGTCAACTGATCGTGCGAAACCGCCAGATAACGCGAGAGCGCATGGAAGAACCACAAGGTGGCATCGGCCGTGTGATAGAGGCCGGCCTGCTGCCCCTCCGGGAACATATTTGGGATCAGGCCGTCTTTTATATATTGCGAAAACGTCCGCAGGATCCAGCCGCCTTCGGTGACACGCCCCGTCGTGAGCGTCAGCCCTTCGAGGCTGATCATGGTGTCCCGGCCCCAGTCGGTAAACCAGTGGTAGCCGGCGATTACAGTGCGCAGTTCTTCTCCCGCCGCATGAGCGCGCGCTGCGTCCTCGATCCTGCCTGAAGGCAGAATGAGAAATTGGTCTGCCGCCAGCGTAAGCTCCGCCCCGAAGCCTTCACGCACGCTGGGATTCGCCTTCGCGATGAGCGTCTCGCGGCGGCTGTACTCGGCCTCGCACGCCGATTCCGGCGTCAGCGAACGCTGGATTTCCCAGGATTCCGTGGTTGCGATGAAGTCCAGCTTCTGGCCTGGCTCCAGATCGAAACGGAAGTAGCCAGGGCTCCACATCGATCCCTGCGACTCGTAGCCCCGCGTCTGCTCGGTGCGGAACAAGATGTTGTCGATGATCTTCCGGTCGGCGGTGAACGGCATTTCGGGTGTACAGATCATCCTGAGCGCAGGGCCGCTGCCGCCGGCGGCGCAGACTTCGTAGCCCTCGTCGGTCACCGACATGACGTACTTCTTCGCCAGAGGCGTGCTGACGTGTGCATCATGAGAGCGAAAATGGATGCCGGGACGCAGTGCCAGCCGCACCCGCTCCGGTCCCGAGATCAGATGGTAGGTGACATGGACCGTGTTCTGCCGGTAGACCATGAAGATGCGCTTCTCAAGCACGAACCCATGCAGTTCGTAACGCCAGACGGGAAGGCCGCCGATCAGGCTGAATTCCCGGGGTGCGATGGTGCCTGGAGGATCGACGCCGATTAAGTCGTTCGGTCCCGTGAAATAAACATCGCGGTTCGGAAGACGAATGCGTTCGGAGAGCGCATTCAGAGTCATCGTGCGGCCCAGAGGATTCGGCAGGGCCGCGATGAGCAGCCCATGGTACCGACGCGTCAACGCGCCGGCGACCGTTCCTGACGCATATCCGCCAAGGCCGTTCGTAACCAGCCACTCCTCGTTCAGATGCGGGTCGCCGTCATGAACACGCAAATCGGCGCGCTGCAGTTTACGTACGGGGAGAGTCAAGTCGCTGTTTTCCTTTTTGCTTTTCCCTGGGGATGAAGCACGACCGCCGAATGCCCCGCGACACGCCAGTTATCGTTCGAATCGGGCGGGTATGTTCCGCCGCCGCCGTATTTTGGATCTTCGCTCGACCACAAGACTTCCCATTGCCGCTTCCAGGGGGGCGCGAGCAGAGGTTCGGGCGCCGGATCGAGATGCAGATCGTGCCCCAGATTGAAGATCACCAGCCGGTCTCCGTGATCGGCGCTGAAGTACCGGAATACCAACGCATTTTCGGATAGTACGGCCCCATCCATCGTGCCCCGCTGTGGAGACCGAAAAACCGGATCCTGCTGGCGCAGGCGCATCAAATCCTTATAGAGGCGATAGACTTTTTCGTTCCTGCCGCGCTCGCTGAGATCGAGCTTCGACCTCTCAAACGTGGTGCGATCGCTTGAATCGGGCACGACCTTCTGCACCTCGGGCTGAGCGAGACTGCGGAACTGAGCGAGAAATTTCCGGCGGCCCTGGCTGACCTGGCGGCCCAGCTCCTGTTCGTGATCGCAAAAATATAAAAATGGAGTGGTGGCGCCGAATTCCTGTCCCTGAAAAAGCATTGGCGTGCCTGGCGACAGCAGCAGCAGTGCGGAAAGCGTCCGGTACAAAGCGGGTCCCGCGAGCAGGTTGGGCCTCTCCCCGAAGGCTGAATTCGCAACCTGATCGTGATTCTGCAGGAAAGTCACAAAATTCCACGGCTGCAGATCGAGAGCGGGAGTGCCGCGCGGCTTTTTCTGCCATTTGTAGCGCTGGCCCTGATAGAGATACCCGTATTTTGCCGCCGACAAGAACTCCCGCGGGCTCCCGCAATAGTCCGTATAGTAGGCCTCGCTTCTCCCCGAGAGGGCGACCTGCGCACTGTGATGAAAGTCGTCGTTCCAGAGCGAATCGATCCCATATCCTCCGGCGTCGTGCGACCGCACAAGCCTGGTATGCTGCGGCTCGTTCTCGGCGACGAAGTAAACGGATCGTGCGCCGGCGGCGCTTCGCACGCGCTTCGTCATGGCCGCGAGAATGTGCTCAGGGCTCGGATCCTTCACGTCCTGCGTGGCGTCAAAGCGAAGGCCGTCGAAATGATATTCCTCGATCCAGTATGCGGCGTTTGCAAGATAGAAATCCCGCACAGGGCCGGCTGAAAAATTGATGGCCTCGCCCCAGTCGTTCTCATAGCGGTCGGTGAAATAGTCGTCCGCGAACGCTTTGAGGTAGTTTCCATCCGGTCCCAGATGGTTGTAAACCACGTCGAGGATCACACCCAGTCCGAGACCGTGTGCATCATCGATGAACTGCCGCAAATCGTCGCAGCCGCCGTAGAGATGCGTGGGCGCGAAGAGATCGACGCCGTCGTACCCCCAGCCCCAGCGGCCGCTGAATTCTGCGATCGGCATCAGTTCAATCAGCGTGATGCCGATTGATGCGAGCTCATTCAGTTGGGCGCGGGCCGCGTTGAAGGTGCCTTCCGGAGTGAAAGTGCCGATATGCAGTTCGTAGATGATGTGCCCCTGGGCCTTGACGCCTGGCCAGGACTGATCGCTCCATAAAAAGGTGGTGGGATCGATCACTTGCGAGGGGCCATGCGGACCCTCCGGCTGAAATCGCGAGGCCGGATCCGGATAGAGATAATCCTCATGATCGACCCGGAATCGATACAGCGTCCCCGCCTGGGCCCTTTCGTCGAAGCCCGTGAAGTAGCCATCCTGGTTGCGGTCCAGGCTCACGGAATGATCTTCGAAAACAACTTCGACGGTCTTACGTTTCGGAGCCCATACCCGAAATTCGACACCTTCGCCGGGGCGGATCGTCGTCAAACTTCAGATTACTTCAGGCCAACGAAAAGATCGACGATGCCGTGAGCCGGATTTGCAGCGCGCGTATCATATAGCTCGAAATCGCTACGAAAGCTGCGGGAAACGCCAGCCTCGCGCCAGACTCCCTGCCACACCGCAGGCACAACCGTCTCGAGCGGCCCCGCCTCCGAGGTGAAGACGGCGTATGGCCCGGGTGGGATCTGCCGGACCACCATTCCATCCGGCACATCGGCGACCGATCTGACCTTCACGCCGATGAAGAAGGTGTAAGCGCCCTGATCATCGCTCTCGTAATCGGTATAGAGTGCAATCGTATTCGCATCCGCGCGATGCGGAATCTGCCCCGATTGCGGCATGAACCGGGCCCAC
>JBDUBZ010000326.1:0-4754 GCA_040003745.1 Terriglobia bacterium | reverse complement strand
AGAATCAAGATCGCAAAGCCGATAAGGAAGAAATAAAACCGCGGATACATGGTGCCGCGGGCGAGAAGCGCACCCATTGCCGTGATGGCCACAGGCAGGGCAAAGAGCGCGAAAACGACACGATCCTGGCGGAAATAGCTCCACGCGCCGCAGGCAGCCACGAGCGCGGCGCCGACCAGCACGCCCTGCGTCCCGAGTCCAAGAATCAGTACTCGTACTGTTTCGAGAAGGGCCCACCGGGGTGTCGAAACCGCTTTCATGCTCGACGGCTTGTGCAGAAAGAAGGTCTGTATCTGGGTCAGGATTGGAGCATAGAAGATCAGAGTCAACAGGCCCGCCAGGAGGAAGCCCTCGAGCGGATATTTCCAGAGCTTCGCAGAGCGGTCGGTCTTCCATGCGGAGAAACATACGCCGATGCAAATCAGGAGATGGCTGGCTACCAGAAACATCATGGTCAGGTGAGTGTAGACGCCCAGGGCAACCACGATCCCATAACCGATCCAGGGGCCGCGTGTCTGGGTGCGCAAGCCGCGAAGCAGAAGCCAGGTTGCGGCCAGCGTCCAGAACGCGAGCGCGGAATAGCCGCGCGCATCCTGAGAAAACCAGACATGGTGATACGAGACGGTCAGAAACGCCGCGGCCAGCAGCGCTTCCGGGCGGCGCGCCACCGAAGCACCCAGCAAATAGAGCATGGGGACCGAAGCCACCCCGAAAAGCATGGCGGGCAATCGCAGGGTCCAGGCGTGTTCCCCAAACGCATTCACGCTCATCCACGCCAGAACTGAATAGAGCGGATGCTGATTGTCACCAGGAAACACGGTAACGATCTGCTGCAAAGGATGGCGAACCGAAACAATCAGGAAGAAGATTTCGTCCCACCAAAGACCGGTGTTGAGCCCGATTACGCGGAGACACAGCGCCAGCAGAGTCAGTGCGCCAAGCGCAGCTATGTAACGAGTCGAACTGGTGGTACTCACAGGGCCGGCTCGTTTTTTTTCAGCTTTTCCGCGACTTCGGGAATTGCCGCCAGTTTGGTATAAACCTGCCGGGCGATGTACTCATGCCCCTGATCGCTGAAATGGCCGATCGATTCGACGAAGTTCTGAGCGGCGCCAGTCCAGATAAACAGTCCGTCGCGAGTGGTTATCGGCAGCTTTTGGTAGTCGTCGATCAAATCGATGAGATGCGCTCCGGTCCTTGCGCACTCGGCCCGCACCAGTTCGCGCCATGGCTCGGAAATTCCACCCGGCACGTAATCTAAGGTGTGGGTGGGAATATAGACGAGCGCGAAGACGGCGTTCTTCTCCTTCGCCATGTTCTGAAGCGATTCGATCATTTTTCCGATCACCCTGCGCTCTTCGTCGCTGGGACGATCGAGAGGCACAGGCTTTTTCGACCGCAACCAGTCGGCCGTATCGGCGGCCAGAGCGACGGACCGGAACTGCCGCAGAGGATGCGGCTTCAACGCCAGCCAGTGGAGGAGAGCCGAGGTTTGTCCCATGCCCACGTTTTCCGCGGTAAGGTCGTTCCCCTCTACTTTCAGTACGGGCTTGCCGTATCCGCCCATCGTGGTGCGGCGCATACGCAGCAGGTCGTCCGTAACGATCGCGAAGAGATGCACGTCCTGATCGAGCCTCGCGCCATCACGCTTATATCGGAGATAACTCTGGTCTGCGCCATAGCCTATCTCCGCCATGTTGACGGACTGAACATGGGAGTTCAGCGTTTCAAGATCGTGACACCATGTGTGTGAGTTGCCCGCGCCGTCGCCGAATGTCTGCGAATCGCCCGAACAAATAATACGGATTCTGCCGGGCGGAACGCGATCGGTAAATTCTTCCGAGGCCCGAAACCCATGCGAATTGGTGACGAGGTCGATCCCAGGCGCATAGTAGCTGTTGTCCCGAAAATTCGGCACGCTGACCCAGCCCAGCTGCGCGTCGTAATGCAGGTGCGGTCCCGACAGCGCTCTGCCCGGCGCCGAAGGAGAAAGAATCTTATAAAGTGCGAATCCGGTGCTGGAAATCCCTTCGAGAAAAATGAAGAAAACCAGGCAGAGCCCAACGGTCAACGCGATTCGCTTGATCATTGTTCGAGGGATGGCGGCAATGCTATACTTTAGCACTCAGCTAGTCGATTCCGCCTTATCCCAGAGCGTTTTCAGGGGTAGGCGAAAGGGTGTCGTTTGTGGCCATACGGCGCATGCGGCCCACCTTCGGCGAGAGGCCGATGGCGACTGTACGCTATCCTTTTCATTCACGGGCTTGAAAGGTGAAATACCAAGACAAGGGGATTACAGCCAGAGATATCCATGAGCGCCACGCACGAAGACTTCAGCAGGAAAACAGGCCACAAAGGCCCCTCGAACCGTAACTTCGGGTTTGTATTTACGGGAATTTTTCTGCTTTTCGGCCTGACCCCGCTGCGGCACGGAAAGCCTGTGCGTTTATGGTGCCTGATTGCGAGCGCCACCGTTTTACTGATTACGCTGGTGAGCCCGTCCCTGCTGAGTTTACCGAATAAGGCCTGGAGCCAGGTGGGCATTCTGCTTGGTAAAGTCGTTAACCCCATAGTCACAGGACTTTTGTTCTTTCTTGTTTTTACTCCTTTTGCGATAGTTCTTAGATGGATGGGGAAAGACATGATTGGCGCGTCCATCGACCGGTCGGAGAAGACCTACTGGACGGAGCGTCAGGCCTGGCGGGAACGATCCGAGCTGACCAATCAATTTTAAAGGTTTTGAACTATGTCATTTCTGGCTGAATTCTGGAAGTTCCTGAAAGTTCGAAAGAAGTTCTGGCTGACACCGCTGCTGGTGATGATCGTCCTTTTTGGAGCCATGCTCATATTGGCCGAGAGCAGCGCGCTGGCGCCGTTTATCTACACACTGTTCTAGGCTCGAACAATGTGGATACTAGGGATCTCCGCCTTCTATCACGACAGTGCGGCTGCGCTGGTTGGCGATGGAGAGGTGGTGGCCGCCGCGCAGGAAGAACGTTTTACCCGTAAGAAGCACGATCCCCGCTTTCCGATCAATGCGATCCGTTATTGTCTCGAATCGGCAGGGGTGAAAGAAGGCCAGCTCGAGTCGGTTGTTTTCTACGAAAAGCCGTTTCTGAAATTCGAGCGCCTGCTCGACAACTATCTCGCTTTCGCACCGAAAGGCCTGCGGTCGTTTCAGATGGCGCTGCCGTTGTGGATTCGTGAAAAGCTGTTTCAGAAGGATCTGTTGTGCAAAGAGCTGAAGCAGATCTGGCCGGATTTCGACTGGGCCAGCCGCCTCCTTTTTTCAGAGCACCATCAAAGCCACGCGGCCAGCGCATTTTTCCCTTCGCCTTTCCATGACGCCGCGGTGCTGACCATGGACGGCGTGGGGGAATGGACCACTACGTCGATCGCACTCGGCACGGGTAACCAGCTCGAGCTGATGAAGGAGATCCGCTATCCTCACTCGCTTGGACTGTTGTATTCCGCGTTCACTTACTACACCGGTTTCAAAGTCAACTCGGGCGAATACAAAGTGATGGGTCTGGCTCCCTATGGCGAGCCGAAGTATGCGCAGACTATCTTCGACAACATGATCGACCTGAAGGCCGATGGGTCGTTCCGGCTGGACCTTCAATACTTCGATTACTGTACGGGCCTGACCATGACCAACGGCCGGTTTGACAAGTTGTTCGGCGGTCCGCCCCGAAAGCCCGAGGAGTTACTGACGCAGCACCACATGGATCTCGCGGCATCGGTACAGGTGGTGCTGGAGGAGGTTGTCCTGCGGATGACTTCTTCCCTTGCCGAGCAGACAGGCTCGCGCAATCTGTGTCTCGCCGGCGGGGTCGCGTTGAATTGCGTTGCTAACGGCAAAATTCTGCGTAGCGGGAAATTCAAAGAAATCTGGATCCAGCCCGCTTCGGGCGACGCCGGTGGGGCCGTGGGCGCGGCGCTGGCCGCATATCACATCGAAAAGGGGCACCCGCGAAATCCAGGAGGACGCCTCGACGGCATGAAGGGCGGCTACCTGGGGCCGTCGTATGACAATGCCGATATTGAAAAGCGTCTGGCAGCGGCAGGCGCCGTCTATACCGTGTACGCGGATGATGAACTGCCGGAGCGGGCGGTCGATGCGCTGGCTGCCGATTGCGCCGTGGGGTGGTTTCAGGGGCGGATGGAGTTCGGGCCGCGCTCGCTCGGCAATCGCTCGATCCTGGGCGACGCGCGATCGCCCACTATGCAGTCGCTGCTAAATCTCAAGGTGAAGTACCGCGAATCGTTCCGTCCTTTCGCGCCATCGATTCTGCGCGAAGATGTGCAGGATTGGTTCGAGCTCGACAGCGACAGTCCTTATATGCTGCTGGTGGCGGATGTGCTCGAGCGGCGCCGCATTCCGATGAGGTCCGAGCAGCAGAAGCTCTTCGGTATCGACAAACTCAACGTGCCCCGCAGCGAGATTCCCGCGGTCACGCATGTGGATTATTCCGCGCGTATACAAACCGTGCATGTCGAGACGAATCCGCGGTACCACGCGCTGATATCCGCATTTAAAGCCAGGACCGGCTGCCCGGTTCTGGTGAATACCAGCTTCAACATTCGCGGTGAGCCCATCGTATGCACGCCCGAAGATGCTTTTCGCTGCTTTATGGGGACTGACATAGAGGTTCTCGTGGTGGGTAACTGCCTGCTTCGGAAGGAAGATCAGTCGGAAAGTCTGAAGCAGGATTATCGGCGCGGCTTCGATCTCGATTAAACAATGAACACTG
>JBDUBZ010000325.1:0-4756 GCA_040003745.1 Terriglobia bacterium | reverse complement strand
AAACGACAAGCTGAAACGACCGATGAAGAAACACCAATACAGAACATTTCTACGCTGGACCGGAAATTCCGGTCAGGGCACGGCAACCTATCAAAGCTACCGCCGGCGGCATGAAATCAGCGGTCCGGGAAAGGCGACCACCATTGCCGCGTCTTCCGACGCGCATTTTCGAGGGGATGCCGATCGCTACAATCCCGAAGAGCTTCTGGTGGCGGCGCTTTCCTCATGCCACATGCTCGCCTATCTGCATTTATGCGCGGCCGGCGGAGTGGTTGTTACGGCTTATGAGGACGACGCCAGCGGTGAGATGGTGGAGGATCCGGACGGCGGAGGGCACCTGACCGGTGTCGTGCTGCGGCCGCGCGTAACCGTGACGGCGGAACCCGATCGCGAGAAGGCGCTCCATCTGCACGAACAGGCCGGGAACCTCTGCTTTATCGCCCGATCCGTACGATTTCCCGTAACACACGAGCCTGTAATCGCAACCGTATAAAATGGGGGTTCGTTTCAAGCCGAAAGGGAGACCGAGTTGCCCACCACAGAAGAACTGACCTTAGAAAACCTATCGATTAACACGATCCGCATGCTCTCCGCGGACAGCGTACAGAACGCCAATTCCGGCCATCCCGGCATGCCGATGGGCGCTGCCGCCATGGCCTACACGCTGTGGACTCGCTTCCTGAAGCACAATCCAAAGAATCCGGCCTGGTTCGATCGCGACCGTTTCGTCCTTTCGGCCGGACACGGCTCGATGCTGCTTTACAGCCTGCTGCATCTGACGGGCTACGATCTTTCGCTCGACGATCTGAAGAAATTCCGGTCCTTCGGCAGCAAGACTCCGGGGCACCCGGAACGCAATCACACGCCAGGCGTTGAGGTCGCGACCGGTCCGCTGGGTCAGGGCTTCAGTAATGCGGTGGGCATGGCGATCGCGGAGGCGTGGCTCGCGGCGACGTACAACAAGCCTGGCCACACCGTGATCGACCACTACACGTACACAATTTGCGGCGATGGCGATCTGATGGAAGGCGTGACGCAGGAGGCGGCGTCGTTTGCGGGCCATTTGCGTCTGGGTAAGCTGATTGCCCTCTACGACGACAACAACATCACGCTCGCCGGCGGTACCAATCTTTCATTCACGGAAGACGTTGCCAAGCGCTTCGAGGCCTACGGCTGGCACACGCGCCTGGTGGAGGATGGCAACGATGTGGAAGCCGTTACGGCCGCGATCGAAGAAGCGAAGCGCGATTCCGACCGGCCTTCGTTACTGCTGGTGAAGACTCACATCGGCTATGGCAGTCCGAAGAAGCAGGATAGCTATAACTCGCATGGCAATCCTCTGGGCGAAGAAGAGCTCATCGCCACAAAGAAGGCGCTGGGATGGCCTTCTACCGAGAAGTTCTTTCTGCCGGATGAGTCGGTAGCGTTCTTCCGCGAGGCCATCGGCAAAGGCGCGCAGGCGGAGGCCGAATGGCAGAAGCGATTCGAGGCGTGGAAGGCGGCATTCCCTGCCGAAGCGGCCGAGTTCGAAATGATTGTGTCGGGAAAGCTGCCCGAGGGCTGGGATGCGGATCTTCCCAAATGGAAACCGGAAGACAAGCCGATCGCCACGCGCGTAGCCGGCGGCCAGGCGCTGAACGCGCTGGCGAAGCGTATTCCGAATATCATCGGTGGTTCGGCGGATCTGAATCCTTCGACGAACACGGCGTTGAAGGATCAGGGCGACTTTCAGCCTTCGCAGTTCGGCGGCCCCAGCTCGCAGGGCGCGGTGGGCGGCGTTTGGGGATATGCTGGGCACAACATCGCCTTCGGCGTGCGCGAGCATGCCATGGGCGCGGCGGTGAACGGCATGGCGGCGCACGGCGGCATTCTTCCGTTCAGCGCGACGTTCTTTGTGTTTTCCGATTACATGAAGCCTGCGGTCCGCCTGGGTGCGCTCATGAAGCTGAAGGTGTTCTATGTCTTCACGCATGACAGCATCGGCGTGGGTGAAGACGGCCCGACGCATGAGCCGGTCGAGCAGATTGCCGGTGTGCGGCCAATTCCCGGGCTGACGGTATTTCGTCCCGCGGATGCTAATGAGACGGCGGAAGCCTGGGCGTGGGCCGTGCAGCATAACGGTCCGACGCTGTTCGCGCTGACCCGTCAGAACGTGCCGCATCTGGATCGTTCAAAGGCCATCGAGCCTGGTGTGGCGAAGGGCGCCTATGTTCTTTCGGACGCGGCTGGCGGTCCGCCCGAGGTGATTCTGATTGGCACTGGTTCCGAGGTTTCACTGTGCGTGAAGGCTCAGGAAAAGCTGGCCGCGTACGGTGTAAAAGCTCGCGTTGTCAGCATGCCCAGCATGTGCTTGTTCGATGCGCAGGATAGCGCGTATCGCGAGAGCGTGCTGCCGAAGGCTCTGAAGAAACGGGTCACTGTTGAGGCCGCCACGACCTTCGGGTGGGACCGGTATGCCGGCGATGAAGGTTACAAAATCGGCATCGATCACTACGGCGCCTCGGCGCCCGGCGACGTCATTATGAAGAAGTTTGGTTTCACCGTGGGTAAGGTAGCGGGGGCCGCATTGCGCCTGCTCGGGCGGGAAGCCGACGCAACGAAGGAAGAGGCGTCCGAAGAGACCGCGTTCACCGGACCCACTCTGGCGCACGCCGGGCATTCCTGAGACTGACCGGCCTGCGCACCATTCATGCAACCCGCTACGTAACACCTCTGCGCGAAGGCGGGTCGCTGCCGGCCATTGTAGAGGCCGACGATTGCGGCCTTTACGTTTTGAAATTTCGCGGGGCGGGGCAGGGGCCTCTCGCGCTGGTGGCCGAACTGATCGCGGGTGAAACGGGCCGCGCGCTCGGCCTTGCCGTACCGGAAATCGTACTGATGGAACTAGACCCGGCGCTCGGGCGCAATGAGCCGGATGCCGAGATCCGGGAATTGCTGAATTCGAGCGCTGGGCTGAATCTGGCGCTCGACTATCTGCCCGGTTCGGTCATGTTCGATCCAGCCGCGTGCGATTCCGTCGACGCGGCCACGGCTTCCCGAGCCGTCTGGTTCGATGCGTTTGTGACGAATATCGATCGCACGGCGCGGAATCCGAACCTGCTCTGGTGGCACCGGAAGCTTTACTTCATCGACCACGGCGCGAGCCTCTACTTTCATCACGACTGGCAAAATCTGGATAAGAAAGCGCTCAATCCATTTGCCGCGATTAAGGATCATGTTCTGCTCAAATGGGCGAGTGAGATTGCTTCGGTGGATTCGACGGCGCTGAATGAAGCGTTTTTCAACGACGTGCTGCGCCAGGTTCCCGACGCATGGCTGGAAGGCGTGAAGCATGCGGAGTACGCTGAATTTCTGACCCGGCGTCTCGAAGCGCAGGCGCTGTTTGTGGAGGAGGCATTGCGTGCCCGCGCGGCAATCGTTTGAGTTCGCCACCATTCGCGTGGTTCCACGCGTGGAGCGGGGTGAGTTCATCAACGCGGGAGTGATCGTCTTCTGCCTCAGCGAAAAATACCTGGAGGCACGCGTTCATCTGGACGAAGCCAGGCTCAGAGCGCTTTGGCCTGAGGTTGAAATTGATGTCATCCGGGAACACCTTGAGGCATTTCCGAATATCGCCAGAGGCGGCTCCGATGCGGGGCCGATCGCGCAACTTCCGGTGCGGGAACGTTTCCACTGGCTGGTCGCGCCGCGCAGTACGGTGCTGCAGATATCGCCGGTACATAGCGGGCTGTGCGAAGCGCCTGAGGCCGCGCTCGACGACTTGTTTCGCAGCCTGGTTATCGCAGAACGTCTTCCAGAGAATCCATCGCCACCGCGCACTGAGCGGCAGTGACATCGTAGTGAGTCAGCGCGCGCATCGAGCGGTCGTTGAAGCCGTTGATCAGAACGCCACGCTGCTTCAGAGCGGCACTGATTTCGCGGGGCTGCTTTCCGGTGGCTGAAACGTCGAAGATCACGATGTTCGTTTCGACCTCATAAACCGAAATTCGCTCTATCTTCCGGAGCCGGCCCGCTATGTACTGCGCGTTGGCGTGATCGGCCTCAAGCCCCTTCGGCCCTTCGCTAAGCGCAATCAATCCTGCTGCCGCGAGCACCCCCGCCTGACGCATTCCGCCGCCCAGCCGTTTGCGCAGCAGCCTGCCTTCGTCCATCAGCGAACTGGGCCCGGCGAGCATGGAGCCAACGGGCGCTCCCAGAGCCTTCGAAAGGCAGAACATAACCGTATCGACCTTCGCGACGATCTCGCGCACCGGACGTCCGCTGGCAACGGAGGCGTTAAAGACCCGGGCGCCATCCATATGGACGGGCACGCCGCGCTCGTGGGCCTGGTCGCAGATTTCATCGATAACGCTTTGCGGGTAAACGCGTCCTCCGCCCATATTGTGCGTGTTCTCGATTTCAATAGCGCCGGTGGCCGCCGAGTGGGGCGCCAGCGGTTTGACCACCGACGAGATCCGATCCCAGGTCAGAATGCCGGTCTCCGTTGGAACCGCGCGGATCAGGCAGCCGGAAAACCAGGCCGTCATGGAGAGTTCCCAGTCGAGCAGGTGGGCGCGCGAATCGCAGACCACTTCCTGGCCATGTTTCGTGAGCAGTTTGATTGCGATTGTATTCCCCATGGTTCCGGTGGGGACGAACAGCGCTGCTTCCTTGCCGGCAATTTCCGCGGCACGTTCTTCGAGACGATTGACCGTGGGGTCTTCGCGATAAACGTCGTCGCCCACTTCGGCGTCGAACATGGCCTGGCGCATGGCTG
>JBDUBZ010000324.1:0-4758 GCA_040003745.1 Terriglobia bacterium | reverse complement strand
TTCCCTTACCGTGAAGTTGCTGGGCGACGATGCGGCCCCCGATCGATCCCGCCTTGTAGTTATCGGTGCCAATAAAGAACAGGCGCTTACTGGTCTCGACATCGGAATCGACGGTGATCACCGGAATGCCCTGTGCGATGGCAGCGTTGATGTCGGACTCACTCAGTTTGGAGTCACCCGCCGACACGAGGATGCCCGAGGGCTTTCCCCTGAGTACTTTCTGAAATTCCTCGTGCTGCACTTTTGGGTCATAATTCTCCGGACCCGCAACCTCGGTCTTAACATTCATCTGGGTGCCCGCGCGATTCAGCCCCGCAATAGCAGCCTGCCAGTAAGGAACCTTCGTATTGTTGGCAATCAACACGTATTTCTCATCTGCCTCGTGCGGCGACGACCCACAGCCTCCCAGCGTGGTTAGTGCGATCGTCAACATCATCAGACGCTGCATGGCTTCCTTTTTCATAAAACGAATTGTATCGAAGTGGGAGCCCTGGTGGCGAAGGGGCGATTGTCCCCGGAGATTCTCGGCGTCGTGAGGTCGAAGCGCACGCCCGCGGCGCCAGCTCAGATTCACATGGGATGTCAATCCCGGCGACGCGGGCTCCCTGCCGTAGCGGGTGCGAGGATTTTGGTGTCGGCGTCGACGTTCCAGAGATCCCGGCCAGGCAGGGCGGCGGCGAGGATGCGGTCGCTTTCAGGGCTGATGGCGCGGGCGAAGACGATGCGCGAATTCGGGATATCGGCTTCGTTGAAGACCCATTCGTCGTACCTGAGCTGACTCGATCGGTAGTAGATAAAGACCAGATGCTTTCCCGGCAGTCCATTCAGGCGTTCGATGACAGCTTCGCGCGGGTCGCTTTCGGGCACAAGGGAGGCCCAGATGTCATGGATGGGCCTGGGAAGGCGGTGCAGAAAAATGTGCCCGACGCTCAGTAAGAGAATGGCAGCGATGAAGGCCGCGGTCAGGGATCGGGTGAGTGCGATGCCGTATCCGCGTGGGCGCTGCCACGCTCGCAGCGAACGCCAGCATTCCACGAGCAGGAGCACGATCAGCACGGTCTCAGGGGCGCTCTGCTGCGGATACCAGGCGTGATAGGTCGCGTGATCGAGTATGAACAGAGCGGAGATCCAGAGCCACGGCCGCAGTTTTTGTCTTCGGAACAGAAGCCCCGCGAAGAGTAGCGCCGGGGTCGCAAATGGACCGATAAAGAAGCGCCAGAAATCACGCGCGCGACGCCAGGTGGAGTTCCAGAGCGCGGCTGCGGAGTAACGCTGGCGCCAGTGATCGAGCTGGTCCCGATAGTTGGCGGCGAGCTGGTTGTTAGCGAAATGCGAGATGGTGATGGCGGGCTGCCACCAGTAAGATTGCGGTACGCCGTATTGCCGGCGGTAAGCGAGGTAGGGCGGGTCGAGCGGATGTCCGGTTACGGCGTTGTTGTAGTAACAAAGGCCGATGACTCCTATGGCAAAGACGAGAGCGAAAGCCATGGCCCCGCGCACGGACCATTTGGTCATGACGATCGCGGCGATGCACCATAAGACGGCTTCTACGGGCCGAGTGGCAAAAAGGATCAGCAGACCCAGCGCGCACAAAGCCGGATAACGGTGGCGGGTAAGCGATCCGAAGACCAGGGCGCCGCCGATGGCGGCAACCGCTCCGCCGAAGTAGCTGTTCATCCAGAAGCCATAGATCCCGAATTGCAGAGCGGCGAGGAAGGCTCCGAACAAGGCCCACCGGGCGGGCACGAAACCGGCGAGCGCCCAGCAGAGTGCGGAGCACATGAGACCGGCGCTGAACCATACGCCCCACCAGGGGTGTCCCGCAACGACCTTGCCGGCGGCGAGGAACAGACCCTGGCCCGGCTGGTATTGCGAGGCATAGGTGGGGCGCATCAATTCATATTCGGTTTCGAAGTGTTCCGGAGAAGGCGGCGTGGGGTTGGCGAGGCGGCCGTGAGCGAAGGTATCGGCCTGCAGCAGGTAACTGTATTCATCGTGAATGTGCGGGCCGGGGAAGGGAAGTACGGGGAGAAGGACGACGCGCGCGATCAGTGGGAAGAGTCCTGCAAACAGGACGGGGCGCCAGGGGCAACGCGCGATCCGTGAGGCGAAGGCCTCAATCTTACGGAAATGCGATGCGGCAAAGCGCGGGCGGAGCAGGGCGAGCAGGAGGGCGATTCCGACCAGTAGCCACAAAGAGTTTTGCAGGGCACGGGTACCGATCAGAATCGAATAGGTCATTCACTGTTGAATTCTGGGACAGGCTCCCCTATGTCGTGACAGCGCGCGAGCGCCTCATCGTTTTCGGACGAGTAATTTACATCTTACGCCCGCCTGGAACGCGATTTCCGCACCTTCGCCGGAAACCGTCAGCGCGCTTCTGCAGTTTGGAGTGGTGAGCCGGGGGACCAAAAGTGCCTGGATACCCGCGACGGTGTGACCTGAAGCACGCGTAATATTAATAATGATCTTTCGCTGTTCGGGGTTGCTCCTGGTGGCATTTTCGCTCGGCGCGGCGCAGGATACGGAGCGGTATCGCGCGACTGCCGACAGATTGACCGACGCCGCGATGAAAGACGATGCGGGGCTGAAGCGCCTCGAGTACCTCTGCTATCAAATTGGCAATCGGCTGAGCGGGTCGGATAGCCTGGACAAGGCTATCCAGTGGTCGAAGGAAGAGATGACGCGGGCGGGGTTGACGGCTGTCCGGACCCTTCCCGTGAAGGTGCCGCACTGGGTGCGCGGGGCTGAATCGGCGCAGATGATCGCGCCGTTTGAAAAGCCGCTGTTCATGCTCGGCCTGGGGAACAGTGTGGGGACACCGAAGCAGGGCATTACGGCGGAGGTAGTCGCGGTCTCGACCTTCGACGATCTCGAAAAGCTGGGTGCGGCTCGTGTGAAGGGGCGCATCGTATTGTTCGATGCTCCCTACGTGGACTACGACCAGTCAGCGGCTTATCGCAACCAGGGTGCGTCGCGCGCGGCCCGGCTGGGGGCGGTGGCGGCGCTGGTGCGGTCGGTGACGGCCCGGAGTTTACGCGATCCGCACACAGGCGCGCTCGGTTATCTGGCGCAGGATCCAAAGATTCCGGCGGCGGCGGTATCGGTGGAGGATGCAATCTGGATCCACCATCTGATAGCCGCGGGGCGGCCCGTGCGAGTTCGTCTGACGATGGAGGCTCACTTCGGACCGGACGCCGATTCGGCCGATGTGATGGGCGAGATCAGAGGGCGGGAGAAGCCGGACGAGATCGTGGTGATCGGCGGGCACCTCGATTCCTGGGACGTGGGGCAGGGCGCTCATGACGATGGCAGTGGTGTGATAGCGGCGCTTGAGGCGGTGGCTCTGATGAAGCAGTTGGGCGTCACTCCACGGCGAACGATACGCGTGGTGTTCTGGACCGACGAAGAGAACAGCGGGAATGGCGGCAAAGCTTACCGGGAATGGTCCGCGCGGCAGCCGGAGAAGCCTGTTGCGGCGATTGAGATGGATGGCGGCGCGGAGAAGCCGATCGGTTTCGAGTATGCCGAAGCCGAGCCTCCACACAGTCGCGGCGGTGCGGCGAAGGCTTCCGTTCCGGCGGATTTCAAGTCGAAGGCGCTGGCGATTGCGCAACTGCTGAAAAAGATGGGGGCCGACCGGATCATTCCAGGCGAGTCGGAAGCGGATGTGGAGCCGTTGTTTCAGGCAGGGGTGCCGGTGCTGGGGCTGCGCACCGTGATGACGCATTACTTCGATTACCACCACACGGAAGCCGATACGTTCGACAAGATCGTTCCCGATGACTTTCGGCGGTGTGTGGCGGCGTTCGCGGTGATGAGTTATGGGCTGGCGGAGTGGGAGTAAGCGGCGGTCACGGCCCAATCCGCTGAACTTCGGCGACGACTTTGGCGCGGAGATTGGCGACTCCCGCGGTGTAGCGGGAATCCGTAACGGCGAAAGCCACGGCATCTTCCTGCCAGTCATGCCAGACGCCATCGGGATCGTGCGAGGCCGCGGTAACGGTGTAGTCGCCGGGGCAGAGGTCGCAGCGAAAGCGGAACGTGACCGTGAGGGTCTCGCCCGCCGCGAGCGGTCCCGGATGAAGCTGTTCGAGCTCCGTATTGGTGCCGTATACGTTGAGGCCGATGCGGGTGCGAATCAGGATTCCGATCACGGGATCGGCAACTTCCGCGGTGAAGCCCACAATGACCTTGATGACGGCAGCCTCGCCCGATTGCCAGACGGTGGCTGGCTGCCCTTCCGCATTGAGCAGTTCGACGGAGTGGAGTTCGGCGCGGCCATCGCCCGCGCGGCTGCTGGGAGCCAGGGGCGCCGCGATGCCCGCGCCCGCGGCTCGGATGGCGGCAGCAGTGTGGCGGCGGTATTCGGGCAGCACTTCGGCAGGGTGGCCGCGGAGGATCAGGCGGCCGTCATTCCCGAGCCACCACACTTCATCGGCGCATTGTTCGAGAAGCGCTTCGTCCCAGGTGATGAGAACGAGCGTCGCACCGGCGCGTCCCAGGGCTGAAATTTGTGAAATCGCGCGTGCGCGGGTGACCGCGTCGGCAGTCGCAAGCGGGTGTTCGAGAATGTAATTCCCCGGTATCTCCGGCACGGGTTCACCCGAGCGGATCCGATGGCACGCGGGATGTTCGACCTGGCCGAGCACGCCGATGATGCCGCCATCGGGCGCGGTGAGATTTAGAGCTTCGAATGCGATCATATGCGATTTCGCCAGGCGGACTCGAAGGCGCGGAGCGCGTGCTCGCTGAAGA
>JBDUBZ010000323.1:0-4763 GCA_040003745.1 Terriglobia bacterium | reverse complement strand
GATAGCCCGTCATCGGCGGATCGCAAGCCAGAACGATACTGGACTGGGCTGTATCCTGGCCGATCGTGGCGGCGATCATCTGATCGATGCTCATGCCGGAATGAAGAATGGCGCCCTTTGAAACTTGCGCTCCCGAAAGCAGGCTGCCGGTTTGAGCCGGGTGAATCCCCAAACCAGTGGAGGCCTTGTTGAAAAGACCATCGACGACGTTGACCTTGTTCTTCAGCGGCTCCAGCACCGACAGAGTCTTGCTGAGCTTCATGTCGGGGCCATCGCCTGTTGCGTCCCAATGGAGCTCATTGATACCGCATCCCATAAACATTACCCCGAAGCGCTTCGGAAACGGCGCGACCTGGCCGAAGAGGGGCGCGGACTCGAGAAATGGCAGAGCCATTGCGACTCCCGCCCCGCGCAGCAGCGAGCGGCGGGAAATGTTGCGGTCGAACTTTAGCGGAATCCGGTTTTGGGGTAATAATTTATCGGACATTTCACTCACCTTTCTTTTGCTTTGCTTCTGTCTTTTGCGCCGATTCTGTCTTTTGCGCCGATTCTGCGTTTCGTTTGTTTAGGAATTGCCGGCTGGACACGATTGTATCCACCAGGGAATCAAATTGATAGCCGTTGGCGGCCATTCGTGCCTCCATCTTGTCAACGACGGGTTCGTCGGAAAGCTGAAGAGTCCTGCCAAGAGAATAAGACAACAGCTTGCGGCTGAAGTTGTCGAGATAGTCTTTTTGCCGCTTTTCCTTGATGTAAGCCTGGACACCTCGGAAGCCTGAGCCCTGATAACCGCCCGGGAATGTCGCCGAAGGGTCAATAGTCCGTCCGGCGAGGTCCTTGGTTCGCGCCTCACCCACTGGTCCATAGCCTTCCATCGCCAATCCGAACACGTCAAATCGCGCATGGCATCCGGCGCAAAGTGGATTCGCGCGGTGCTGAGCCAGCACATCTTTCAACAACGCATCCGTCTTGGCTTCATCCTCCGGCAACTCCGGGACAACGGGGGGTGGAGGAGGAATCACCTCACCCAATAGCCGTCTCACCAGCCAGTATCCGCGCTTAACCGGGCTCGTCCTCAAACCAGGAGAACTTTGGGTCATGAAAACGGCCATCGGCAGCAAACCGCCGCGTTCGTATTTGCCCGCGTCATCCACGCGAACCCACGTATCGGCTGTAACAGACGCGTTGGCAAACACCTGGACCGGGCGCGGAGGTGCGGTCCCGGGCATGGGAATGGTTCTTCTTCCAGGTCCGGCTGCAGCTTCAGGTTTAACCTCCGCTTTAACCTCCGCCAGCTTGAATTCGGGAATGTCATTCATCCCGTAGTGTTTGGCGAGCACCGGATTCACAAAGGTGTAATTGCCATACAGCATGTCCAGAATGGAACGGTTGTTCTTGACAACGTCATCGAAAAACCGGATGGGTTCCTCGAACATTGCCCGGCGCAGATCGTTATTGAAAGCGGGAAAGCGCACGCGGTCTACCGAATTGTAAGTTTCGAAGTGGCGGGAATCGAGCCAGTTCGCAGCGAACTCAGTGGCCAACCCGCGTGACCGGGGATCTTTCAGCATTCTGCGGGTTTGTGCGGCCAGAACATCGGGCCGCGTTAAATCACCCAGGGCGGCATGCTTCAACAGTTCTTCATCCGGCATACTGGACCACAGGAAATAACTCAACCGATTGGCCAGGGCGTTTGCCGACAGGGGCGTTCCAACACTGGCCCCGGCGCGTGCCGCAGTTGGGGCTCTTGAAGCCATTGAGGCATCCTGCAGATCGATGCGAAAGAAGAACTCGGGCGAAATGAGAATGCTCGCCACCGCATCGCGCATGGCATCCTCATGCGACAACTCACCTTTGACGCGAAGCGTGCGATAGTAAGCCAACAAACTGTCCCGCTCCGTTTTCGAGAGCGGCCTGCGATAGGCGCGTGCGGCAAACTTCGCCAGGGCGTCCAGTTGTACCGGCTCAGCCTCGACACGCATTTTCTCAAGCGACCGAAGAGTGGAGTCTATGCCGTCGAAGTGGATGGGCATCCACGCGGCGGCGACGGGATTACCACTGGCCTTCGCCAACGCGATATATTGATCCCTGACTGTCGCAATAACTGAAGAGTCGGTCACTTCCTTACCGGCGGGACGCAGCTGGCCAGCCTCGTCCCCGCCACCCAGAACCTCACCGCTCTGATTGAAATAATACTGAATAAAAGTGCGTGCGGTATGGGTGGCGTAGAAGTCGAATTCCGTCCAGAGTTCGTCGAGCTCTTTCCTGCCCTTCTCGTCCAGGATTAGTTCCTGCAAGGGCTGGTCGTCACGCCAGTTCCCCATGAGATTGTGATATCCGGCGCTAAGAAGACGTCCCGAGTCGACCGAATCGTCGGGGAAGAACTTACCGCGTTCTTTTACATAGAAGGTATCCGGGAAAACATTCGCAAAGCGCGCAAACGAGTCTTCGTAGCTGGCACGCTGCGCGGCCGGAATCACCAAATCGGGATCGGCCAGTTGAGCCGTCTTCATAACCGCAGCCCAGCGTACCGCCGCCTCTGCATGGAGCGCGGCGTACCTGGGAATTTCCGGCGGGGTCTGCGGCGGGTCTGTATCCAGCCGTAAGGCGCCGGGGTCGAAATTCCTGCGGTGTGTATTGAACTGAGTGTATTTCCAGGTCAGCAACGGCTGAGATGCCGCAGGCAATCCGCCGCGCCGGCCTCCGCCGCCTCTGCCCGCACCGGCAGTGCCACCTCTGCCCGCACCGGCAGTGCCCCCTCTACCCGCACCCGCGGTGCCGCCTCTACCCGCACCCGCAGTGCCGCCTCTGCCTGCACCCGGACTGAGCCCATCCGTAAAGAGCGGAGCCGAATTGCCAGGGGCTTGCTCCGAAACAAGAGGGCCAGAAACCACAGGCGCCGAAAATTGCATTGCGGTATCGTTGCGGATCTTAACCACAAAATCGCGCATTTCAACACACTTCGCACGAAGAGAAGCCACCTCGGTTTCATCCATCTGGCGGGCGGTTGGCGCCGGCAGAGCTTTCCACATCGCCTGGAGTTTAGCGATGGGTCCGACCTCCGCCCTGGCCGGGTGTCCGGGAACCGACCTTTCACCGAGAATTCCCCAGACTAAGGGCAAATACTTCGGGCTCACCTTGCCCGCAATTGCCATGCTCGTGAGTGTCGCGGCGGGCTTACCAAGCGTCGCGCGGTGCTTGTATCGCCAGGCAGCCTCAAAATAGTCGGCGTAGTCGGTGGGCTGAGATTCGTAAAAGTCGACGATCCGTCTGATGGCAAACTGTTCGCGATCCGTTTCCACCAGCAGGGGGCCTGGCGCGAAGATAAACCCGGTCGGCGTGAGAGCCATGTGATCGGCCACTTCGCGCGCCGCGAGCAGATATTTATTAAACAGCGCCGGGGACATATTCAGCGTCTCCCCGGTGTTGTCAAAGCCGGCCTGATTAGCGGGGTCAACGGGGAATTCTTTCGTGGGCTTGATGTCCACACCCGTGAGATCACGGATGGTGTAGTTGTATTCCGAATTGCTCAACCGCCTCGCCAAAACAGGGCCGGGATCCCCGGCACTCTTGCGAAACTCATTCGCCCGGACGGCTTTAACCCAGTCGATCACCCGCTGGCGACGATCCGCCGGAGGCTGGGGCATCGGCTTGGGCGGCATTTCCTGGTGGTCCAGCCGCTCCATTAGTAAGGTCCAGTGAGGAAGATCCTGCACCACGGAGGAGAGCGTCGTAAATGACTTAAGATCCAGCTGAGCCGCGGGCGTCGCGCCACTATGACATCCAACGCAATACTCGTTGACGAAAGGACGAACCGTCTGCGTGAATCCACGTTCCAAAGTGCTGTTAGCCACCGGGGCCGCGAAGGTGGCAGGAGCTGATACAACTCCAATGAGAAACAACAATTTAGCGACGTGGCTGTGAGAAAACATCATGTCAGGAAGGTTCCCTTACCCAAAAAACACCCGAGTCAATTTAACCATGCGTTGCTGCCCGGAGCTCATGGGGCACTTTCTGTCTCGGTTGATGTGTGCCTGATGCTATGCACTTGGTGCCCGCACGCGCGATCCGCAGTACCTTCGTTCATGCTGGGCGGCATCGCCGTCGATAATTATAACACGCCACGAAACGATTACTCGTACGTTCGGCCCACAACGCCGCCGCAGCGGGACAGCCTTCGGCCCGGATAAAAGGGGTCGCATGGGTTGAAACTCATGGCTTGGTGGGGCTGAAGAATGCGACGGGCTGCGGACGCACGGCAGCGCCGCCGAAAGGCCGCCGCTGGAGGCGCCGAGCTATCCCCGTCTGACCACAGACCGAATAACCGGAATCAATGAATTCCGGTCACCGGGCTGTTCGGACGCCGGGCGATTCGCAAGTTCCTGATTGAGACTGTGCACGAAGTCTTCAATCTGGCGCTGCATCGATTCCATTCGCCCGCGCATATTAAGGATAATTTCCACTCCCGCCAGGTTTACGCCGAGATCCCGCGTCAGATGCAGGATCACCTCCAGCCGTTCCAGATCGTCGTCCGTATAGAGCCGCGTATTGCCGTCGCTCCGGCTGGGCTTGAGCAGCCCTTCGCGCTCATAGAGGCGCAGGGTCTGCGGATGCACGCCATATTGCTCGGCCACCGACGAGATCATGTAAGCCGCTTTGGATTTTTCGCGCATCAGCCTGGAATCTCCTGATCTTCGAAGAGCTTCTTGCGAGGGTCTTCCTTATCGACCTGCGCCAGTTCCCGCAGCAACTCGCGGGTACGC